>JAGTJW010000001.1:2100000-2187248 GCA_023657425.1 Ideonella sp. WA131b | reverse complement strand
GAGCATGGGCGCATCTACGCCCGCTTTGGCTTCGTGCGTTCAGGTGAGCCAACCTCGCAGAACGGGTTTAGGTTTGTGCCTATGCAGCGGGCCGCCGCCGAGTGAAGCCTAACCCCTCGCTCAAGCTGACCCGCTACGGCAGGCGTTGTAAGCCCGGTCCGAGGTACCCTGTACATTTTCTCGAACCGGGCTTACAACACCTGCCTCCGCGGGCAGCTTAGCTCGAACGTTAGGTGGCTCAACGCGCCAGCCGTGTCGCTCCAGCAACCGCCGGGCACGCTCCAGGTCGGCAGTGTTCGCCACGCGCTGAACCGGCACGTATGGCGCCACTCCCAGCCAGGCGCGAACCTCGTTAACCATCGACAGTTCGATTTTCCTTTTGCTCCGTCGCCAAGCGTCCTTGTCTTCTTCCCATCCCGGCAACGCCACAGCGCCGCGCCAGATGCTCAACTCGTCGGCGGCCAGTGCCATGTAAGCATCGCGGCTATCAATCCCACGCTGCTCAAGTTCCCAGCGCGTGCCGTGCTTCAAGCCCCACCACCAGGGCACAAGGCTTGGGTTTTCCGTTGCCCAGACACGCGACTTCTCTCTGCGCTCAAGCGAAGCCAGCATGTAGCGAACGGTGTCGCCACACACGCCAGGCGCTGCGCCAGTCGCCTTCAACGTCAGGCCGGTGTCTCGCAGCCTTTTGGCTTCCTCATATCGCTTCCAGTCACGCATACAGTTCCTCAGTTTTCCACCAGCCACCTAACCCCTCGCTCAAGCTGACCCGCTACGGCAGCCAATGCCCGGCCGCTCCGGGCGGGCGTTGCCATCGTCCCTGCGCGGCCGGTCATCGGCTTCCTCCGCAGGCAGCTTAGCTCGAACGTTAGGCGTCACAACCAACGTAGTCTGCGCCGCTACATTCTGCATCTACGGTTTGCTTGACCCTGCGACAGAACGCATATACAGTCTGCGCATGATCACCTGGGACGAGCCAAAACGTCGAACCAACCTCCAGAAGCACAAGATCGATCTTGCCGATCTGGAACCTGTTTTCGACTACCCGATGGTCACGGTGGAAGACTCTCGAGAGACCTACGGTGAACTGAGACTGCAAAGCCTCGGAATGTGGATGGGTCGAGTCGTCTTCTTGGTCTGGACTCCGCGAGGTGACGACACCGCGCATCTGATCTCATGCCGCTATGCCGAACGTCAAGAAGCCGATGACTACTTCCAAGCCCTTTAGTGCAGCAGAGATTGCCGCTGCCCGAAAAGCCGCGACGACTGAATCATCTTTGGAATCTCCGAAGGTCGACTGGAGCAAGGGTGCAGTCACGTCAGGCGGAGGGGTCGCCTCCACTCTGGCTGGAATGCGCCGCACCCGCGGACTAAACAAGCGACCCGTGAAAGAGCAGGTTGCGATCCGACTCGATCCAGATGTAGTCGGTGCTCTCAGGGCAAGTGGGCCTGGTTGGCAAACCCGCGTCAATACAGCGCTGAAAGAATGGCTGGCTTCACAGCCTTCTAAACGCAAGGCACGTCCGCCAGGTGCGGTCTAACCCCTCGCTCAATCTGACCCGCTACGGCAGGCCTTGTAAGCCCGGTCCGCGCCAGTCGTACTATCGTCGCGCACCGGGCTTACAAAGCCTGCCTCCGCGGGTAGCTTAGCTCGAACGTTAGGCCGCAAAGCCCACGCTCAGGTGCCCACCACCGATAGAATGCCGGCTTCAGCAGCGGAGCGCCCCATGAAGTCACCTCGTGTCATCTCTGATCCCGAGATCCTCGGAGGTACTCCTGTGTTCGTCGGAACGCGGGTCCCCGTACGAATCCTGTTTGAACACCTCGAGGCCGGAGACCCATTGGAAGTTTTCCTTGAAGACTTTCCGTCCGTGAGTAGGGAGCTTGCTGTGCAGGTCCTTGAAGACGCCAAATCCCAGCTGGAAGCTGATGCGCATACTGCTTGACGAGTCTGTGCCGTGGCGCCTTGGCCGTCATCTCACGGGGCACACCTTTACTTCAGTCCAGAAGCACGGCTGGGCAAGCATCAAGAACGGCAAGCTGCTCGCTCTCGCGGCTGGCGAGTTTGACGTTCTCCTAACCGCCGACAGGGGCATGGAGTACCAACAGAATCCTGGAACCCTTCCGATTGCGATCTTGGTCGTACGTGCCAAGAGCAATCGCATGGACGATCTGGTTCTTGCCGTTCCGGCAATTCTGGAAGCTCTCGCCAGTCTTGCGCCTCGCACGCTCGCCCGCGTTGCGGCCTAACCCCTCGCTCAAGCTGACCCGCTACGGCATGCAGCGTAAGCCTGGTGTGCGTCGCCCTCGGCACCTTCGCACACCAGGCTTACACTGCACGCCTCCGCGGGCAGCTTAGCTCGAACGTTAGGCCCGCCGGGAAACAATGCCTGTTGTCCTCAGCTCGGCTCGCCGCAGGCGGCTCGCCTCTGCCGCTTGCCCCCTCCCTCGCGAGGCGCCTCTGTGCACCACTGTTCAGCGCCCCGCTTCAGGTCCGCCGCTTCTTTGGTAGCCACCGCCGCAACATGCTTCGTACGGAACCGCTCACCTCGAACCACTCCTCCTTGTTTCCCGCGCACCGGACGCGAGACTCCAATCACCCCCGCAGCTCTCCTTCTCGGGTGCGCCCGGTGCGCTGCACCCAAGCGGCTGGCCTAACCCCTCGCTCAAGCTGACCCGCTACGGCAGGCGCTGTAAGCCTGGTCCGCGGCACTTGGTGCATCATCGCGAACCAGGCTTACAGCGCCTGCCTCCGTGGGCAGCTTAGCTCGAACGTTAGGCCCGCCGAAGAGCAATGCCGGTTGTCCTCATCACGGCTCGCCGCACGCGGCTCGCCTTCGCCACTTGTCCCCTCGCTCGCAAGGCACCTTTGGACTTCATCGTTCAGCGCCCCGCTTCGGCCCTGGCTTTCCTTTGCACGCCACCAGCGCAAGCTGCTTCGCAGGGACAGGCCTGTGGGACGCCACCTGTCTGTGCTCACCGCGCACCGGGCGCAGAACTTCAACCTCTCCAGCAGCACTCCATCTCGGGTGCGCCCGGTGCGCTGCGCACCAGCGGCTGGCCTAACCGGTCGCTCAAGCTGACCCGCTACGGCAGGCACTGTAAGCCTGGTCCGCGGCACATGGTGCATCATCGGGAACCAGGCTTACAGCGCCTGCCTCCGCGGGCAGCTTAGCTCGAACGTTCGGCCTCACAACAGACGCCCAGGTCAGGCCTCGGCCCAGTTTAGCGCAGCCATCTGTTTGTGCATACAATCCGCTCTGTGCGGATCACCTTCGACCAATCCAAGAACGAACGCAACCTGAGGCTGCGAGGTCTTAGCTTCGAGAGAGCCGCAGACTTCAGCTTCGACTCCGCTGTGTTCGCCGTGGACGATCGCAGGGAGTACCCTGAGACTCGGTACGTAGCTCTGGGTCTTGTGGGAGACCGTGTCCACGTTCTGTGCTTCACAGAAACTACCGACGGGGTTCGTGTCATCAGCTTTCGCAAGGCCAACCCAAGAGAGGTGAAGCGTTATGCCCAAGCGCGTTCCACTGACTCGCCCTGATGGCGAAGTCCGCGAGTTGAAGGCGGAAGACATCAAGAGCTTCCGGTCAGCGACTGCCCTGCCCGCTTCGCTGCAACAGAAGCTTGGCGTACGCGGTCCGCAGAAGTCGCCCACGAAGGAGCGAATCACCATCCGATTGTCCCGAGACGTTGTTGAACGGTTCCGGGCAACCGGTGAAGGGTGGCAGTCCCGAGTCGACGCAGCTCTGCAGGACTGGCTCAAGAAGCAGAAGCGCGGCTCTGTGCAGTGAGGCCGAACCCCTCGCTCAAGCTGACCCACTACGGCAGGCACTGTAAGCCCCGCCTGAGGTACTCCGTACATTGTCTCAGTCCGGGCTTACAGTACCTGCCTCCGCGGGCAGCTTGGCTCGAACGTTTGGCCTCGCAAGCACACGTATCGCCGGTCATCGCAAGATTTCGTCAACGGAGTCAGCCAATGCGGCAAACGCAAATCCCCTTCCGTCGCTCAATCTTGGTTCTACCCATACTGGCGAGTTTTGTTGCGTGCACCCCAACGCCACCGAACGACGCAGTTCTTGCAGAACTTGCTGCCCTCGCACCTGCCCTCCTCAAGCAATATCAATCAAGCTTGATTCCGGCAGACAAGTGGCCACTTACAATAGTGCGGTTGAAACCTCGACATGTTCTGGCTAACTCGACCGGCCTATATATTGCCCGATCACACTTCTTTGTCCTAGAAAGCGGACTGTTCGTACCACGGGCTCCAGACTTCGCTCCAAAGGAGGGCACAGACCCTTCTTACTCACCTCTCACTTCGGGTGTGTTCTCCTATCGCATAAGCGGGTAGTCATCCCTGACCCACGAGCGAGGGCTAACCCCTCGCTCAAGCTGACCCGCTACGGCATGCAGCGTAAGCCTGGTGTGCGGCGCCTTCGGCACCTTCGCACATCAGGCTTACACTGCATGCCTCCGCGGGCAGCGTAGCTCGAACGTTAGGCATCGCGGCAGTCTCACTATTTAAGTGCAACGCTCCAACCCCAATATGGAGCTTTGCAATGGGTTCGAAGTACTCACATCTTTCTGATGCCGAACGTTGGGCGATTGAGACCAAGCTCAAGGAGCGTCAGAGCTTGGCCGCCATCGGTCGCACCATGGGCCGCCATCGCAGCACCATCTGTCGCGAACGCAAGCGCGGATGCCATACATTGCGCACAAGTCCTTCACGCTGTGCGCCTCGAGCTTGTAGTCCCGTACGAATTGCTTCCTCAGTTCCATGACGTTGACTTCTTTCCAGGGCATCGGAAACTCCTCTTGTGAGCTCCGATCGTCCTATTGCGTGTCAACCATCCGCCCAGAGAATCTGTCAACCATCCGTCCCGGTCGTACCCGCGCGCGGCCTAACCCCTCGCTCAAGCTGACCCGCTACGGCAGGCACTGTAAGCCCGGCCTGAGCCAGTCGTACTATCGTCTCAGTCCGGGCTTACAGTACCTGCCTACGCGGGCAGCTTAGCTCGAACGTTTGGCCATGAAGATCCTCATCACCGGCGCCGCAGGAAGGAGGCCCCTCGTCATTTCGTGTGGAACCCAACAGACAGAATGGCCGGTCGTCGTCGAGCCCGGTGGGCATGTGGGCAGGCTGCCTTTGAGCCTGTCCACATGTCCACGGGGCGGTAGCCAGGAGTACCGATTTGAACGTTGGCGTGGAGGCGCTGTTCACCGGCGCATTGGGTCTGCAAGCACCATGGGTGGTGCGGGAGGTTCGGCTTGACACCGCCAAGCACCGCATCGATTTCGACGTCGAGTGCAAGCAGTCGCTGCTGGCGTGCCCGGCTTGCGGTGCGGCCTCGCAGAAGGTGCATGACCGGCTGCCGCGCTCGTGGCGGCATCTGGACTTTTTCCAGTACGAGGCGTGGCTGCACGCCGAGGTGCCACGCGTGGGGTGCACGGCCTGCGGCAAGACGACGCAACTGACAGTACCGTGGGCTCGCCAGGGCAGCGGCTTCACGCTGCTGTTTGAAGCATTGGCGCTGACGATGTGCAGGGACTTGCCCGTGCGCCAGGCGGCCAGGGATCTGCGGGTGCGCGACAAGCAGTTGTGGCGCCGCATCGAGCACTACGTGAGCCAGGCGCGGAGCAAGCAGGACATGAGCCAGGTCCGCATCGTGGGCATCGACGAGACCAGCCTGCGCCGCGGGCATGACTACGTCACCGTGGTGCACGACCTGGATGCCAAGCGGCTGCTGTTCTGCACGCCCGGACGTGAGCACCAGACGGTTCAGGCCTTCACGCAGGATCTGCATGCCCACGGCGGTGAGCCCACAGCGATCGCCCACGTCTGCATGGACATGAGTGCGGCGTACCTCAAGGGGGCTGCCACCTACCTGCCCAACGCGCTGGTCAGCTACGACCGCTTCCACGTCGTCAAGCTCGCAGGCGAAGCCATGGACGAGGTGCGCGCAGCCGAGTGGAAGACCGAGCAGGCGCAGGTGCAGCAGGAACTGGGCGTGCTGACGGCCAAGCAGCGCCGCTCCATCCTGTGGGGCATGCGCAGGAATCCTTCGGGCTGGACGGCCACGCAGCTTCAAGCCATGCACTGGTTGCAGCGAGCAAACCTGAAGACTGCGCGTGCCTGGCGGCTGAAGATGGCGCTGCGCGAGGTGTTCGCCAACGCACGCCGCCACAACCAACCCGAGCTCGCTTGCGCCGAGTTGAAGGCCTGGCTGTCGTGGGCGCGGCGCAGTCGCCTGGAGCCCTTCAAGCGGCTGGCGGCCACGCTCAGAGACCACTTCGATTCAGTCGTGCGAGGCATGCTCGATCACCGCAGCAACGCCTTCGTCGAGGCGATGAACGGGCTGATGCAGCAAGCCAAGCGCGCGGCCCGCGGCTTCAGGACAGCAGCCAACTTCATCGCCATCGCTTATCTGCGCCTGGGCAAGCTCACCCACTTGCCGGCATCGCCCTTCGTGCCGGCAATGGCACTGTCAGCGGGCCTGACACAGCATCGGATGTGCGGTCAAGTTCCACACGGAACGGCATAGAGCCAGGAAGGATAGGCCGCGCCACATACATCCGCCGCGCCGCCGAACACGAAGTCATTGGCCTTGACAGCGCGCCTTCGTCAACATCGGACCATGTCGGATCGATCGAAGACGTTGAGGCGATTCGCGCAAATCTGCGCGAGGTGCATGCCGTCATCCATATCGCCGCACTTCACGCCCCCCATGTAGGCCACGTCACAGAGGAGGTGTGGGCCGCTGCCATGACGGCCTTGCCTTTGTCCATGCGGCCGCACAGCCGCCTGTAGTAGGCCCCCAGCGCTGACTTGCTGCTTCGCAGCGCCGCTGCCGCTTGCCGGAACGCCTGGCTCGCTCTGTTCACGCTGTGCTTGGTCTTCGCACCCAGCACCTTGCCTCCACTGATCCCAAAAACTGCAGTTACCCGGGTGCCGAGGGCACCGGCGGTGGGGTTGGCAGGCCGATCTGACCGACGATGCGCTGGCAGATGTAGGCCAGCAGCGCCCGCTAGTGTAGTGTTCGACTCTTGAAGGAACGTAATTGAGTTTTCCACCTCCAATGCTCTACTTCGGTTTGCAATGGAGCGAAAAATTGCGAGTTGCCCCAGGGATAGAGTTGACGGATGAGCAAGAGGTCGAACTGACGAGGCTTGCGCGCTCCAAGCGCACCAGCGTCAGGCTGGCCCAGCGTGCACAGATCGTCCTGCTGGCCGCACAGGGCCTTCAGAACAAGGACATCGCCGAGCAACTGGGCGTAGGGCGCGTGCAGGTTGCTCGCTGGCGCGAGCGCTATCTGCAGTCCGGCCTTCCGGGGATTGAACAGGACCTGCCGCGCGGCGCCCCGCCCGTGAAGATGGACGTTGCCAAGTTGGTGGAGCTGACCACGCAGAGCACGCCCGTGGCTGCCACGCACTGGAGCACTCGCAAGATGGCTGCAGTGCTGAAGGTCAGCCCGAGCACGGTGATGCGCCACTGGCAGGCCAACGGCCTGAAGCCGCACTTGGTGCGCGGCTTCAAGGTGTCCCGCGACCCGAAGTTCGTCGAGAAGCTCGAAGACATCGTGGGCCTGTACATGTCCCCGCCCGAGCACGCGTTGGTGCTTTGCTCCCGAGTTCGACACTAACCGCTGTAAGTGCTTGATCCATATAGGCCAGGCCTTGGAAAATGCCACTACAGCAGCGGCATCTGGGCGTCGATGGTCGGCTTCTTGACGTTGAGCGCGGCCAGGGCTGCGGCCTGGCGTGGTTGAACGGTGGAGACGCCGTGGATAGGGGCGCTGCGGTCAATGGTGACCGTGTGCCGCTGGATGCGACGCAAGTCCGCCAAGGCTGCCTCCGGCGACAACTCGCTGCCGGCGAGCTTCAGGCGCTGGCGCATCACGCGGTACAGGATCAAGGCCATGAAGCAGATGCTCGCATGGGCCCTGATGCGCTCGGGCAGCCGGTGGAAGACCGGCGCGATCTCGATCTCCGACTTCAGCACCTTGAAGCCGCGTTCGATGTCGGCCAGCGACTTGTAGCGGCGCACCACCTCGTTCGCGGTCATGTCGCGGACATTGGTGATCAGCATCAGCTTGCCGTCCATGAGCTGCGCCCGGGCCAGCGCGGCATCGTCGATCTCGTAGGCGAACAGGTCGGACTTCAGATCGACCCGGATGATGCGCGCCAGATGCGCGTCGCTGACCTCGTGGAACAAACGCGCCTTGGCGCCGGAATCCGAGAGCTTGCGGCCGCGGTGTACCTGGCCGGCGTCCTGCGCATCGAGCTTGCTGGCCCATTGCGCTGCGCGCTCTTCCAATGCGTGGATCCTCGCCAGCCGCTCCTGGGTCTGCTCCGTCGCACGCACGGGGTTGTGGGCGACCACCAGTCGGTGGCCCTGCCACTGCGCCTCCTCGACGACTTCGTCGGTGGCCTGGGCCATGCGTGCACTCATCGGCGCCAAGAGATCGACGAACTCCCCATAGCGCCGCCCTGGCACCGCCAGGATGAATTCCAGTGGCCGATCCCCCGCCACGTGGAGCTTGGTCAGCGCCTCGATGTTGTCCAGCGAGAGCAGCCCGCGGTCGGCCACCACGACCAGGCGGCGGATGTGCGGGCAGCGCGCCAGCACCTTCTTGAGCGTGGGCTCCAGCGTCGGCGCCTCGGCCGTATTGCCGTCGAAGACCTCGTGGTAGATCGGCATACCGTCGGCCGTCTGCACCACGCCCAGCATGAACTGGCGGGCGATGACGCCTTCCTTGGACATGCCGAAGTGCCGCACGTCGCCGTCTTGCTGGCTGTGGCCCTCGGCGCGGATGGTCGTCAGGTCGTAGAAGACCACCGAGAGGTCTTCGTCGATGAGCGGCCGCAGCAGCTGCGCCACGCAGTCATCCACGGCCTGCTGGTGGTCCATCAGCGCATCCATGCTGCGCAGCAGATGCTGGTGGCTCAGCTTGGCCACGTCGATGCCCGGCATGCTCACCGTCTGCAGCCAGCGCAGCACACCCAGCTTGGACTCCGGATCGCTAAGCCGGTTGAAGGCCATCACCCGGATCGCCTGCTCGACGGCGGTGGTGAAGCGGGCGCGCCGGAACACCGCCCCCAGGGCATTGAAGCCCAGCTCATGCCACAGCGCATCGAGGGCCCAGACATCGCCCAGGCACAGGGCCGACTCGAAGCGCACCTGGAGGTCGCCGCCCGTGGCAACTGGGCGCCCCTTGGCTCGCAACAGGCCATCCAGAAGCGAGTCGACCTGACCGCCGCGCTCGTCGATGCGGCCCAGAGTGGCTACCGTGCGCTGGCGCGGCTTGCCGTGTTCATCGCGGAACGACTCGACCAGTTGCGCGTAGGTGCGTTCGCCGGACCGGGTGAGCTTGATGAACATGGCGAGAGTGTAGCTACCTCCCTGTTGCATGCCAATACCCTCGCACGTATGGCGTGCCACTACAGAAAAACTGGCGCTGCAGCGCTAACTTGTTGATTACATTGGAGCCGGGGCGAGAAAATCGCTCGAACTCGGCTTTTGGTGTCGAACTCGGGTTTGCTGCGACGAGAAGAGCCAAGTACAGGCGCTGGACCGCACGCAGCCGGGCCTGCCGATGAAGAAGGGGCGCGCGCAGACGATGACGCACGACTACAAGCGCAATGGCACAACCACGTTGTTCGCGGCGCTCAACGTGCTGGACGGCACCGTCATTGGCCAATGCCAACAGCGTCACACGCACGCAGAGTGGCTGAAGTTCCTGCGCAAGATCGATCGTGAAACGCCCAAGGACAAAACGCTGCACTTGATCGCCGACAACTACGCCACGCACAAGCACCCTGCGGTGCAGGAATGGCTGGCCAAGCGCCCACGCTTCAACATGCATTTCACGCCGACCTCAGCGTCGTGGCTGAACATGGTGGAGCGATTCTTCCGGGACATCACAGTCAATCGGCTGCGCCGTGGCGTGTTCACGAGCGTGCCCGAGTTGATCACTGCCATTGAAAAGTACGTCGCCCAGCACAACACCAAACCAAAGCCGTTCATCTGGACCAAGAGCGCCGCCGACATCCTGCAGAAGGTAATTCGGGCCAATGCGCGCTTAAGTTCCAAACAGAACGCAACACTACACTAGCGGTCGAGCCTTGGCAACTGCTCCGCAGCAGCCTTGACGTGCTGGATGGCCGCATGGACGTTGGCGATCATCGACTTGATCAAGCCGGCTTCAGCGTGCATCGGCGTGAGGTAGAGCGTCGTCTGGTTGCCGCTGCTGGCGGCGCGGCCCACGGCTGCCAGCAGCAGTGGCCGACTCGTCAACGCCTCGCGTCGGGCCTGCGGGTTGGCCGCGCGCACGTACCAGCTCCACCAGTTGTAGACCAGCGCCACGGCCCGCGCGGTGACCTGGCTGCGGTGCATGTCCTGCGTGGTCAAGCCGCCCCAGCCCCATTGGTTCTTCAACTCGTCGAACCCGTTCTCGCAGTCGCAACGGTCGCGGTAGAGCTGGCCGATCGCCGCGATGTCGTACGTCGCGTTGGTCGCCAGCACGGTGTACTCCCAGACCTGCGCGTTGTCCTGCACCTCGTCGTGCGGCAACGCCAGCACGAGCTGCTCGCTGGCTTCGTGCTGGCCGCGCTTCTTTCTCGTCAGCGCGATGTCGTGCTTGATGCGTCGGCGCAGCACCACCACGCGACGCGCCCTGCTCCACCCACTCAGGCGCAACTCGTCTTCGAGGGCCTGCCAGCCCTGGCTGGCCTCGGTGGCGTGGGTCCAGTCCTCGCTTCTGAACAGCCGCTCGATCAGCCGCTTGACGTTGGCCGTCTTGCGCAGGCGCAGCAGGTAGCGCAGGCCTCGCTGCTCGCACACGTCGATGATGTCCTCATTGCCGTAGCCGCAGTCACCGCGCACCAGCGCCGGTGCCTTGTCGCCCAGCTCATCGAGCAGCCTCGCCATCGCGGCCTTGGCGTGGCCCGACGTGTGCTGCTTGCCCGAACTGAGCACGGCGTCGAGCACCAGGCGCAGGTTGCCGACCCAGAAGGTGTGCAGTACATGGCTGGGGCGCCCCGGCTTGTGCGGGTTGTAGCCAATCTCCGCCCCTTCCTGGCGGCCGTACAGCGGCTTGATCGTGGCGTCCACGTCCAGCACCCACGGCCGCTCCAAGGCCTCGCGCACGCTGGCCGCACGCTGGCCATCAGCGCGCTGCGCATCCAAGTTTCGCTGGCCGCTGGCACCATCGCCGCCAAGGCCCGGCGCACCGAGTCTTCGCTCACCTTGCCGCGCAGGCCCAGGGCCTTGGCCGCCACCGCATCGCCGCGGACCCCGGCGATGTGCGCATAGCGCTTGCTGCCGGCCAGGATCCCCAGCATCAGCGTGCCCAGCACGTCGCGTGGTCGCGACGTGTTGGGGCTGCTGTAGCGCAACGGGCACTCCTGCACCCAGCGCTCGAATACGCCGGCAGTGGCCAGGAACTCGGCGAAGAACACGATCTGTCCGTGCGGCGTGGCTCGGGCCGTCTCGTCCCAGCGCACGTGCACACGGCCGCCCATCGTGTCGACGACCATCGCGTCCTCGCTGGCCTGCGCCAGCATCGTCCTCTTCGGTTCGTTGGCTTCACCCATCGGGTGAGTGTGCCAAACAGCCCCAACCCCGCGCCAGCGTTGAAGAAAACCGCCGTGGCCCAGGCTCAACTGCAGGACTTAGGATCAAGACACTAGACGCGATTGATGAAGCGCCTGATTGCGCTGAAGCTGGGCTCGTCCAAGGAGTTGAACAGCACGCCAATCTTGAACCCGCCTTCGTCCATGGCCAGCACGCTGCGGATCACGGTTGCCCGAACGTTGACCACCGAAGGCCTCGGCGTAGAGTTTGGGACACCAAAGACAACGTTGAATTTGGTACCAACTTTGGGGTTCGCGGCAGCGACTAGGCCAAGACCGCCTTCGCTGATATCGTAGGTCCGAACTTCGAACTCACTTGACTCGCCAAGAATGATCCGAGCCGGTACCCGTAGTGATCTACGGAGATGGACACGTTTTTCCGGGCCGGGTGAAGAGTCGGTCAACTTGTGAGGCCTAACGAATAAATGGGCCTTCCCCGTCCCGAGGTAGCCGAGAAGCGGCGAACGGCAACGGGTGCCACGATGGGGTTGTGAAGCTCATCAACTCACTCGGAGAGGGGAAGTCGTGGCCATCGTATTCGTTGGGATCGATCTTGCCAAGAACGTGTTTGCGGTGCATGGGGTGAACGAGGCGGGCAAGGCTGCGCTGGTCAAGCCGGCGGTGGCCAGAGCCAAGCTGGAGGAGCTGGTAGCAGCTCTGCCGCCGTGCGTGATCGGGATGGAGGCCTGCAGTGGCGCGCACCACTGGGCCAGGAGGTTCCAGGCGCACGGGCACAGCGTCAAGCTGGTGGCGCCGAAGTTTGTGGCGCCGTACCGGCTGTCAGGCAAGCGGGGGAAGAACGACGCGGCGGATGCGCAGGCGATCTGCGAAGCGGTGCAGCGGCCGAGCATGCGCTTCGTGCCGATCAAGAGTGAGCAGCAGCAGAGTCAACTGATGGTGCACCGCGCCAGGCAGGGCTTTGTGGAGCAGCGCACGGCGACGATCAGCCCGATCCGCGGCTTGCTTGGCCCGGATGTTTCACCAGCCCCTTACTGGATGGCCATTCGAGGTTTTTCTGCCGATCCTGGCGGCTGAAGCGGCTGGCTGTGCTGCCATTGATGCTCGCTCGGTCGGGCATCGGCTCGTTGTGGGCATGACTCGCCCTACCCCGGCTTGGGATGCGGGCCTGGTTGGGGTCAACACGCGGGACAGGCACTGGTTGAGTTGCTACGGGCCGAGCGCGGCCAGTCGTCGGGCTGCGGTGGCGAGCAACACGCGCAGCGGATGGGGCCTGCACTGGCCCGTTCGAGCTCGGTGCCCTGCAGGGCCAGCGCGCGCAGCCGCTGCATCAGAGTGTAGGCCAGCGCCGCCAGCAGCAGCCGGAACTGGTTGGCGATGAAGCGCGAGCAGTTCGCCCGCGTGCCGAACAGGTCCAGATGCGCCTCCTGGATGCGGTTCTTCACCTCGCCGCGCTCGCAGTACAGGCCTTCATGCAGCGCCTCGGCCTCGCCCTCGAGGTTGGTGACGACGAAGCGCGGGTTGGTGCCTTGCTCACCGTACTCCAGCCGCGTGATCACGCGCCGCTCGCGGGGACAGCTCTTGGCGGCGTAGCTGAACGCGCCGATCAGCCGCTGCTTGGTGCCGCTGGCCTTGTAGGCGTCGGCCAGAGCGGCCTCGGCCACTTCCACCGCCGCGTGCAGCCTGGCGTTGCGCGCCGGTCCGATGACGTAGCGCACGTCCGCGCGCTCGCACCACTGCAGCAGCCTTCGACGGCAGAAGCCCGAGTCCGCTCGCACGATGAAGCGCGTGTCAGGCCACGCCCGGCGCAGCCACGTGACGAGCAGCTTGATCACCGCCGCCCCGTGCGGCGCGCCGTCGAGCTTGCTGCGCCGCAGCACGTACACCAGCAGCGCCTGGCCGCAGAACACGTGCAGCGGCAGGTAGCAGTGGTTGTCGCAATGGGCGTGGAAGGCGCCCAGCTCCTGTTCGCCAACGCACGCCGCCACAACCAACCCGAGCTCGCTTGCGCCGAGTTGAAGGCCTGGCTGTCGTGGGCGCGGCGCAGTCGCCTGGAGCCCTTCAAGCGGCTGGCGGCCACGCTCAGAGACCACTTCGATTCAGTCGTGCGAGGCATGCTCGATCACCGCAGCAACGCCTTCGTCGAGGCGATGAACGGGCTGATGCAGCAAGCCAAGCGCGCGGCCCGCGGCTTCAGGACAGCAGCCAACTTCATCGCCATCGCTTATCTGCGCCTGGGCAAGCTCACCCACTTGCCGGCATCGCCTTTCGTGCCGGCAATGGCACTGTCAGCGGGCCTGACACAGCATCGGATGTGCGGTCAAGTTCCACACGGAACGGCATAGAGCCTCCTCGTCTGGGTCAGTGGTCTTGCAACGGGGTAGCGCTCAGACCGGCAGCGCGAACTTCTCGCCCTGCCTGAGCATCGCCCACGCCATCCTAGCGTTCTTGGCCGCGATCGCCACCACCGCCTTCCAGTACCCCGCCCTTTGCTCCAGCGCCACCGCCCACCGGCTGACGCTGTCTGTCTTGTTCTTGGCCGCGTTCAGCAGCGCCCTGGCACCCATGATCAGCAGGCTGCGCAGGTAGGCGTCGCCGCTCTTGGTGATCTTGCCCAGCCGGGTCTTGCCGCCTGAGCTGTACTGCCCGGGCACCAAGCCGATCCATGCGCTCAGTTGTCGGCTGCTCTTGAAGTCGTGTCCATTGCCGATCATCGCCACCAGCGCCGTGGCGGCCGTCTGCCCGATCCCGCACAGCCGCATCAACTGCTGCGCCTGATGGTCCTGCCTGGACATCTGCGCAATGTGCCGGTCGTAGGCCTCGATGCGCTCGTCCAGCCGGTGGATCTCGCTGAGCAAATCACCGATGACGGTGTTTGCCCAGCCCGGCAGATCTTCCAGGTGCCCCGCAGCCTGGCTCCTGACCGTGCTGGCCTTCAGCGGCAGCACGATCCCCAGTTCGCTAAGCAAGCCGCGGATCCGGTTGATCGTCGCCGTGCGCTGCTCCACAAAGCCCTGCCTGGCGCGGTGCACCATCAGTTGACTTTGCTGCTGCTCACTCTTGATCGGCACAAAGCGCATGCTCGGCCGCTGCACCGCTTCGCAGATCGCCTGCGCATCCGCCGCGTCGTTCTTCCCCCGCTTGCCCGACAGCCGGTACGGCGCCACAAACTTCGGCGCCATCAGCTTGACGGTGTGCCCGTGCGCCTGGAACCTCCTGGCCCAGTGGTGCGCGCCACTGCAGGCCTCCATCCCAATCACGCACGGCGGCAGAGCTGCTACCAGCTCCTCCAGCTTGGCTCTGGCCACCGCCGGCTTGACCAGCGCAGCCTTGCCCGCCTCGTTCACCCCATGCACCGCAAACACGTTCTTGGCAAGATCGATCCCAACAAATACGATGGCCATGACTTCTCCTTTCCGAGTGGGTTGATGAGATTCACAACCCCATCGTGGCACTCCTTGCCGTTCGCCGCTTCGCGGCTACCTCGGGACGGGGAAGGCCCTTTCATTCGTTAGGCTGTGAGTCAGAACTCTCATCCCTTTGGCTCGATACCAATCGCACCCGGCAAGATAGTGCGCTTTGCCAGATCAAGTGGGACGCTTCATCGCTCCTTCGATGAAGCCTTTGCCGTGTCCGACGGATCGAGGCTGGAGCGAGTGTTCCTACGCAAGGCGGACCTTGGGCGAGAATCCGAGAATGGAAACTCCAGGCAACCTGTTCTGCGTGGCGGCGCCCAGCGGCACCGGCAAGTCCAGCCTCGTGAAGGCGCTGCTCGAACTCGACTCGCGTCTGGCCGTGTCGGTATCGCACACAACCCGCCAGCCGCGGGGGCAGGAGCTCGGCGGCCGCGAGTACCATTTTGTCGAAGAGGCCACGTTCCGCGCCATGGTCTCGCGCGGTGAGTTTTTCGAGTGGGCCGAGGTCCATGGCAACCTGTACGGTACCAGCCGTATGGCCATCCAGGAGCGGCTGGAGCGGGGGGAGGACGTCGTGCTTGAGATCGACTGGCAGGGCGCGCTGCAGATCAAGCGGCTGTTTCCGCACGCCGTGCTGATCTTCATCTTGCCCCCAAGCTGGGAGGAGCTGATGCAGCGCCTGAACCGCCGAGGTGAAGACGCTTTCGAGGTCATCGCCCGGCGCATGGCCAATGCGCGCACCGAGGTCGCGCAGGCGCAGCACTTCGACTACGTGATCGTCAACGCCCTGTTCGAAACGGCCCTTTTTGACCTGAAGACCGTCGTGCACTCGCAGCGACTGAAGTACGCCGCGCAGCGGAGAGCGAAGTCCCAGGTTTTTGCTGGACTGGGCCTGGCCTGATCAACCCCTTGAGGCCCCGGGGCCTGAGGGCCTCCTTCGGCACGGCTGGTGGCCGCGCGGACGACCCGGCTAGAATGATCGCTTCTGGCTAAGCGATCGCGCTCCCCTGCGCTTTGCGGTCGCTCGCCTGCCCCTACGGAAGAACACATGGCCCGCATCACCGTCGAAGACTGCCTCGAAAAGATCCCCAACCGCTTCCAGCTGGTGCTGGCCGCGACCTACCGCGCCCGCATGCTCAGCCAGGGCCACGCGCCCAAGATCGAGACGAAGAACAAGCCCGGCGTGACGGCGCTGCGTGAGATCGCTGCCGGCGAAGTCGGCATCGAGATGTTGCGCAAGGTGCCTGTCTGAGGCAGCCGTACCCCGGATTCCGAGGGCGCCCGCGAGGCGCCCTCGTCATTTCTGGGCCCGCTTCGGGTGGGTTTGGGCTTCCGCGCTAAATTCGGGGCATGGGTCTTCGCTCCCTCGCCGCCGAACTGCTGCCCGCAGCACTGCAGGGGCTGCAGCGCACGCCGCTGGTGCCGGCAGACCTGACGCAGGCCCCGGAGGCCATCAGCTTCGCCGCGCTTCAGGGCAAGCTGGGTTACCTGAGCAAGGCCGACCTGAAGCAGGTGCGCGAAGCCTACAAGTTCGCCGATGAGGCGCATCTCGGTCAGTTTCGCGCAAGTGGCCAACCCTACATCACGCACCCGATCGCGGTGGCCGGCCTGTGCGCCGACTGGAAGCTCGATGCCCAGGCCATCATGGCCGCGCTGATGCACGACACGATCGAAGACCGGGGGGTCACCAAGTCAGAACTGATTGAAAAGTTCGGCGCTCCCACGGCCGAACTCGTGGATGGCCTGACCAAGCTCGACAAGCTGCAGTTCAACACGCGCGAGGAGAGCCAGGCCGAGAGCTTCCGCAAGATGCTGCTGGCGATGGCGCGCGACGTGCGCGTTATCCTGATCAAGCTGGCAGACCGGCTACACAACATGCGGACGATGCTCGCGATGGCACCGGCCAAACGCCAGCGCATCGCACGCGAGACGCTCGAGATCTACGCCCCGATCGCGCACCGGCTGGGCCTGAACGCAATGTACCGCGAGCTGCAGGAGCTTTGCTTCGAGATGCTGCACCCGTGGCGTCACGCGGCGCTGTCGAAGGCCGTGCGGCGCGCCCGCGGCAACCGCCGCGACATCGTCGAGCGCGTGCAGCGCGACGTGGAAGCAGCCTTCTCTTCACATAAGCTCAAGATCCAGGTCTCGGGCCGAGAGAAGACGGTCTACAGCATCTACCGCAAGATGCGCGAGAAGCATGCCGGCTTTGCGCAGGTGTCGGACATCTTCGGCTTCCGCATTGTCGTGCCCACGCTCACGGACTGCTACATCTCCTTGGGCGTGCTACACCAGCTGTACAAGCCGGTTCCGGGCCGTTTCAAGGACTACATCGCCATCCCCAAGGCCAACGGCTACCAGAGCCTGCACACCACCCTCGTCAGCCCGCTGGGTACGGCCGTGGAGTTCCAGATGCGCACCGAGACCATGCATGCAGTGGCCGAGGCCGGCGTGGCCGCGCACTGGCTCTACAAGGTGGGCGACTCCAAGGGCGGCCGGGGCAGCCCCGGCCCCGATGGCCGGCTGTCCACCATGTGGCTGCAGAGCCTGCTCGACATCCAGGACGAGACGCGCGACGCCGCCGAGTTCCTGGAGCACGTGAAGATTGATCTCTATCCTGACGCGGTGTACGTCTTCACGCCGCGCAGCAAGATCCTGGCGCTGCCGCGCGGCGCCACGCCCGTGGACTTCGCGTATGCCATCCACTCCGACGTCGGCGACCACACCGTGGCCGCCAAGGTCAACGGCGAGCCGTCGGCGCTGCGCACCGAGCTCAAGAGCGGCGACGTGATCGAGATCATCACCGCACCCGGTGCGAAGCCCAACCCGGCCTGGCTGGGCATGGTGCGCACTGGCCGCGCGCGCAGCAAGATTCGCCACTACCTCAAGACGCTGGAGAGCGCCGAATCTCGTGCGCTTGGCGAGAAGCTGCTCGGGCAGGCCTTGCGCGCCGAAGGCCTGCAGTTGCCCAGCGCCGACCCGTCCGACGAGAGTGCCGCCGCGCTGTGGCAGCAGCTTGCGCGCTGGGGCGGCAACCGCAACCGAAGCGAGTTGCTGGGCGATGTCGGCCTGGGCCGCAAGATCGCCGTGATCGTGGCGAAGCGACTGGCGCAGCTCATGGTCGAGTCCGGCATCAAGCCCGATGCGGTGACCTTGAGTCTGACGCGCTTCTCGGCCGAAGAGGCCCCGGCGCAGGGGGTGGTGTTCATCGACGGCGGCGAGGGCAACTCGATCCAGTTCGCGTCCTGCTGTCGGCCGATCCCCGGCGATTCTGTCGTGGGCTACCTCGGCCGCGGCGAGGGCCTGGTGGTGCACACGGCCGACTGCCCGAGCGGCAGGCGCCTTTACGAGCGCGACAGCGAGCGCTGGATGCAGGTGGAGTGGGCCGAGGAGCTGACGCGCGTCTTCGACACCAGCCTGTTCGTTCTGGTGCAGAACGGCAAGGGCGTGCTGGCTCAGGTGGCCTCGGCGGTCAGCAGCGCCGAGGCCGACATCGTGCACATCGGCATGGACCCGGAACCTGCCGCGGAGCAGATCGAGCTGCGGCTGATCGTCAGCGTGCGCGACCGCGTGCACCTGGCCGACGTGATGCGCACGCTGCGGCGCGCAGCCGTCGTCAGCCGGGTGTCGCGCTATCGGCAGGCTTGACCGTCTTCATCGCGGCGGCGGGTACTCGATCTTCAGCACCTCGATCGTCTCGCGCCCGCCGGGCGTGACGACTTGTACCTCGTCGCCTTCGCGCGCCTTGATGAGCGCGCGCGCGATCGGCGCGATCCAGCTCACCTCACCCTTGAGGCTGTCGGCCTCGTCGATGCCCTTGATGGTGATGATGCGTTGCTCGCCCCGCGCGGTCGCGTAGGTGACGGTTGCGCCGAAGAAGACCTGATCGTTGCCGTGGTGCTGGCTGGGGTCAGCCACTTCGGCGATGTCCAGCCGCTGGCTCAAGAAGCGGATTCGGCGGTCGATTTCGCGCAGGCGCTTCTTGCCATAGAGGTAGTCGCCGTTCTCGCTCCGGTCACCGTTTTTGGCGGCCCAGGAAACAACCTCCACCACCTTGGGCCGCTCGCGCTCGATCAGCCCGACCAGTTCTTCGCGAAGCTGCGCGTAGCCCTGCGGCGTGAGGTAGTTGCGTGCGCCAGAGGGCCACGCAGGCGGGCCCGTGGCTTCGTCGTCGTCCTCGCCCGCAGTCTCCCTGACGAAGGCCTTGTTCACAGGCGCGAGCCCCTGGGGCAGCGCCCGGGGTGGCCGACGTGTTCAAGCAGCGCCGGCATACCCAGCGCCAGCCCACGAGGGCGGTCAGGGCAATCGGCCATCGGGCAGCAACGCCCGGCCCGCGGCCAGGAAGCGCGCCGCGAAGGCCCGGGCGGGCTCGTCGATTGAAGATCTGTCGATGAGCTCGGCGATGGTCTCGTTGCATCGCCACTGCAGGTGGCGCTGCACGTAGTCGGCGTTGTAGGCGTCGACCGCGCGCTGGTAAGCGTGCATCTCGTGCGCCACCCAAAGCGTGCAGGCCAGCAGGACCGCCAGGCCGATGTCGACAGCAACCCAGCCCATGACGATGCCCGTGAACGCGAGCAGCACGGCGATGGGCGCCACCCCCACGGCCAGGGCAGCGCGGCGGTGATCCGGCGGTTCGTAGGCCGGCAGGTATTGGGGCATGCGGTCCTCCAACGGGTTGCAGACCTTCACAATGTAGGCCTTTCTGTCCAAGACAAACATACGAGAAACCCCTCTGGAGCCCGCCAATCGGTTGAACTGTCCATGCGGGCGCCCGCGCAGCCTCGGCATCGTCCGCTGCAACACCGCCCTGTTCAACCAGCGCATCCGCTCGCAACAGCGTCTTTGATCTGTCGCGCCTGCACGGCGATTGCCGCTGCGCACCGGTCCGGGGTGTTAGTGTTCGGCCCCACGCCGCTGGCCACACCGGCCCGCGCTTGCAGCCATCCCTGCACATCCCGTCACCATGTCCACCATCCCGCAAGCGCCCGGCTGGCGTTACGGCTTGCAGGTCTTTGAACGCGGCTGGCTGTCTTCGAACAACGTGCTGTTGCACGGCGAGCCCGGCGAAGGTGCCGTGCTCGTGGACTCCAGCCACACGCTGCATGCCTCGCAGACACTGACCTTGCTGCACGCGGGGCTGGGCCGCGAGCGACTCGCCCGCGTTGTGAACACGCACCTGCACTCAGACCATTGCGGTGGCAATGCGGCGTTGCAGCGCGCCTACGGCTGCCGCATCGACATCCCGCCCGGGCTGCACGGCGAGGCGCGGGCCTGGGAGGCGCACGCGCTCAGCCACGCCAGCACTGGCCAGACCTGCGAGCGCTTCATCCCCGACGGGGTGCTCGCGCCGGGGGAGTGGCTGGTCGTGGGGGGGCGTCGTTGGCTGGCCCTGGCCGCGCCGGGGCATGACCCGCATTCCTTGATGCTGTTCGACGAACGCGAGGGCGTGCTGATCAGCGCCGACGCGCTGTGGGGCAACGGCTTCGGCGTCGTATTCCCCGAGTTGGACGGCGAGCCGGGCTTCGACGACGTGGCCGCGGTGCTCGATCTCATCCAAAGCCTTGCGCCGCGCCATGTCATCCCCGGGCACGGGGCGCCTTTCGACGACGTGCCCGAGGCGCTGATCCGGGCGCGGCGACGGCTCGCCAGCTTCCACGCCGAGCCTGTGCGGCACCTGCAGCACGGCGCGCGCGTGCTCCTGAAGTACCACCTGATGGAGGTGCGCGAGCAGGACGAAGCGGCGCTGCAGGACTGGATCGCTGCGACGCCGTTGCTGGGCCAGGTGTGGCAGCGGCTGGGCAGCCCGGAAGGCTCGGTGGGAACCTGGGGCTTGCGGGTCGCCCAGTCGCTGGTGGACAGCGGCGCTCTTGTACGGCGCGGCCACATTGTGGCCGATGCTTGAGGCCGGCCCGGCGGCGGAGCACAATCCAGCGCCGCCTGCGGCAGGGCAGCGCGCGGCCAGCGCGCGCCAAACCCCCAGGGAACGAACAACGGGCTAGAAGCCGAGGCCTCTAGCCCGTTGATCCAGAACAGCAACTCTGGCGCGGCTGGCAGGATTCGAACCCACGACCCCTTGGTTCGTAGCCAAGTACTCTATCCAACTGAGCTACAGCCGCGTAGCCCACAAGTGTAGCATGCCGTCAGTCGAGCGCGGCCGCCGCGCGGTCGTGACCCTGGGCGCGGGCCTCGTCGCCTTCGCTGCGCGCGATGGCGGCGAGCACGCGGCAGGCACGGCGGCGTTGCGCAGCGGCCAGGCCCGGGCTTGCCGCGGCCTGTTCGAGCAGCGCGCGCGCCTTGCCCCACAGCTGGCGCTCGGCAAGCGCCAGACCCACCGCCGCCGCCACGGCCGGCTCGTGGCCGAAGGCCTGCACGGCCAGATCCAGCCGCGGCAGCCAGTCGCTGCCGATGCCATCACAGGCTAGGGTCAGCGCCAGCGCCAGGCTATCGCGGTCTTCCCTCGACAGATCGGCCAAGCGGTCCCAGAACGGCCGCAGCCACAGTCGCGCGTCGTCGGCGCCGCCCAGCAGCGCGGCGCGTTGCACGGCACGGGCCACCACCTGGGGATCGCGCCGGTCGCTGGCGTCGAACTGGCTCCACAGACGGCGCAACTGCTGCATGTCGTGGGCCGTGTCGATCACGTCAGCGGCCAGCGAGCGGAGCAAGGCCTGCGCGACCAGCGGCGAAAACGCCTGATGGTTGGCCAGCAGCCGTGCTGTACGCAGCGCCTCGACCGGCTGGCGCGCCAGCCGCGCCGCCTGCAGGCGCAGTCGCAGGGCCTGGGTGCGTCGGGCTGCACCTGGGGGCAACGCATCCAGCAGCTCCAGCGCCCGGCCGGCGTCGCGGTCTTCCAGCGCCCACTCGGCCGCCAGCAGCCGCGCCGCGTCGTCACCGGCCGTGGTGGCGGCTGCGCTGCCGGCCCGCACGTCCAGCGCGCGCGCGACCATACCGTCGCGCCGCTTGCGGTCCTGCAGCCGGTGCAGGCTGCCACCGGCAAGCAGCAACGCAAGCAGTCGAAAGCGGGCGTCGCCGGCCAGCGCCTCGGCCTCCTCCTGCAGCACCAACGCACGCTGCGCTGCCTTCTGCGCACGGCCGTAACGGCCCGCGAAGTACTCCGCCTGCGCCTCGCGCAGCGCCGACTCGGCCGCGCGCTCGCGCCTCAACGCGCGCCACTGGCTGGCCCGCCGCGGCAGACTGACGAGCGAGTTGATCGCCTGCACGACAAGCAGCAAGGCCGTGCCCAAGCCCACCAGCAGCAGCACCGCAAGGTTCAGCGACAGGTCGGTGCGCCATCCTCCCCAATAAAGGCTCACAAGGCCGTCATTGGGCCCCAAGATCGATGCCGCCACGACGGCCACGACGGCCAGAAGCAACAGCCAGATAACGCCGCCCATGGACCCCGGCTCTCAGCGCGGCGCCGGCACGGCGCTGAGCGTTGCGATGGCCGCCAGAGTCGCGTCCGGCCGCGGCACCACCACCTGGCGAGACTGCGCCGCCACCTGGCGCAAGGTCTCTCCGGCCACGACGACCCGGCGCGCACCGCGGTCGAACCAGCGGTCGATCAGGGCCTGGGCCTCGTGCAGGTCCGCGGCCGCCAGGTCGAATTGGCGCGACAGCAGCGACAGCCTGGCGTTCAGCAGCCGCAGCTTCAGGTTCTCGCGCAGGAAAAGCGCCTGCTCGGGGGCCAGCAGCGCCGCCTCGGCGGTGTCGACGCGCGTCACGCGCACGAGGCCCCGTGCCTCAACCCATACAGCCTCGCTGAACTGCCGCCAGCGCGCCGCGAGATCGCCGCTGCCGGCACTGCCGGCTGCCACCGGGGCTGAAGGCGGGGCCGCGCGTGGCGCGCCCCGTTGCTGGGGCGTGGCGAGCATCGGCAGCTCGTCGACCTGGCGGATCAGCTCGTCGATGCGGATGGCCAGGCCGGCAAAGTCGGTCAGGCCGGCGCTGCGCACGCGCTCGAGGTCAGCCGCCACGGCTCGGCGCACACGCTCGAGCCGCGGCTGGTCGAAGCGGGCCAGCCGCTCGTCGGCCTGGCGCAAGGTGGTCACCAGCGGCTCGGCACTGCCCGTGATGGCACTCTGTTGCAAGGCCACGCGCAGCGCGTTGTCGATGTCGGCCAGCACGTTCTCGTCACGCGAGCGGGCCAGGCCCTGCATCAGCTGTTCGATCTGCGTGCGCTGGAGCGCGGTCTCGGCGAGGCGGGCCTCCAGAAGCGCCAGCTTGGCCGCCGTCTCGCGGCTGGCCTGCTCAGCCTGGCGCGCCAGAAGCCGCGCCTCGGCAGCCTGCGTGCCGCTGTCGGCCTGGCGCTTGACGAGCTCGGCCTCAAGCGAGGCCACCCTCTGGAGCGTGGTGTACGCGAACACCAGGGCCGCGGCAGACAGCGCGGCCAGAGCGGCCGCGCCCCAGCTGGCCCAGCGGCGCCTGGCCCGCAGGCCCGCGGCCCCCGCCACCGACCCTGGCGCGGTCGCGCCAGGCACCAGGCTTGGCGGCGCTGCGGGCTCGGCAGGGGTGTCGGGAGAAACGGCAGTGTCGGTCACAGCAGGATGATTCTAGGTTTCGTCACCGTCGAGGCCGGCCAGCGCCAGAGCCAGAGCCGCCGCGCCCGCCGGCACGTCGTCCTGTGGAGGCAGCACGCACACGGTGCCGAAGCCTGCGGCACGCGCCGCCTCGCCGATGCGCGGGTGGCCGGCAAAGGCCGCTGCCGCTGCCCAGTCGGCCTGAGGGCACAGCGTGCGCAGGTGGGTCAAAGCCTCACTGCTGCCGAAGACGAAGGCGTGCCGCGCTGGCGCCGCCACGGCGGCGTCGAGCAGCGCCTGACCGTCGGCGCCGGGCTGCGGCGGCGCGCGCCGGTAGGCGGCCACGTGGGCCACGTCAGCGCCCTCGGTGCGCAGGCGGTCGGCGAGCCAGTCGCGGCCGTCTTCGCCCCGCACCACCAGCACCCGGCGCCCGGCCCAGCCGCGCGCGGCCACGCGGGCCCAAAGGCCTTCGCTGTCGGCGCGGCCGGGCACGGGCTCGTCGATGGCAGCCACCCCGGCGGCCTGAAGCGCCGCGCGCGTGCCCGGGCCTGGCGCGCCAGCGCGCAGCGCGGGCGGCCAGGCAGCACCCGGCGGGCTAGCGGCAAAGAAGCGCTCCACCGCGTTGGCGCTGACGAACATCACCCAGTCCTGCGTCGGCAGGCGCGCCCAGGCGGCGTGCACCTCGGCGGGGTCGGCCACCGGCTCAATGCCGATCAGCGGCAGCGACACCGCGTCGACACCGCGCACGCGCAGCGCCTCCACCCAGGGCCTGGCCTGTGCCAGCGGCCGCGTGACGAGGAGCCGGCGTGCCATCACCCGGTGTGCACGTCCGGCGCGATCAGGCGCGCTCAGGCGGCCGGCAGGTAGGCGGCGGCGCCGGCTGCGCGCAGCTCGGACACGGCGCGGGCGCCCAGCGCACGCGCCGCGGACTCGTCGGCCACAGTCGCGGCCACGCGCACCTTCAGCAGCGGGCGCGTCAGCTCCTCGGCATGGCCCAGAGCGGCGTCGAGCGTCATGGTGCCGTCGGCAGACAGGGTGGCGTGCGCCGCCAGCGGCAGGCTGCAGCTGCCGCCCACCCCGCGCGAGACGGCACGTTCGGCCTGGCAGGCCAGGAAGGTGGGCGGGTGGATGGTCTGCGCCAGCAGCGCCTTCAGCGCCACGGCGTCGCTGCGCACCTCGATGCCGAGCGCGCCCTGCCCGGCTGCGGGGATCATCACCGCGGGGTCGAAGCGAGCTCGGATGCGCTCGCCCAGCCCCAGCCTCACCAAGCCGGCGGCAGCCAGCACGATGGCGTCGAAGCCGCCTTCGTCGAGCTTGCGCAGCCGCGTGTCGAGGTTGCCTCGCAGGGGCTCGATCTTCAGGTCAGGCCGGCGCGCCAGCAGCTGCACCACGCGGCGCAGGCTGCTGGTGCCGACGACGGCGCCCTCGGGCAGCTCGTCGACGCCGGCCCAGCGGTTGGAGACGAAGGCGTCTCGCGGGTCCTCGCGCTCCCAGATGGCGGCCAGCGCGAAGCCCTCGGGCAGCTCCATCGGCACGTCCTTCAGCGAATGCACCGCCAGGTGAGCCTCGCCGCGCTCGAGCGCCGTCTCGAGTTCCTTGACGAACAGGCCCTTGCCGCCCACCTTGGACAGCGCGCGGTCGAGGATCTGGTCGCCGCGGGTCGTCATGCCAAGCAGTTCGACCGCCAGGCCGAAGCGCTGCTGCAGCGCGGCCTTGACGTGTTCGGCCTGCCACAGGGCCAGGCGGCTCTCGCGCGTGGCGATGATGGTTGGTGCGTTCATGCGTCGGATCATAGGCAGGCGCACGGACTGCAGCAGAATGGGTAACCCGGTTACATCACCTGGAGACACTCATGCCCCGCCCCGTGTCGGCCGTCAAGACCTTGCCGCAGCGCACCAAAGCGATGCGCAGCGCTCCCCATAGCGATGCCGTCGAGAAGAACAAGCCGTTGGTGGAAGACATCCGGTTACTGGGGCGCATCCTCGGCGACGTCATCCGCGAGCAGGAAGGCGTGGAAGCTTTCGAGCTCATCGAACGCATCCGGCAACTCTCGGTGGCCTACCGGCTGAAGGCCGACGCCTCGGCCGGCCGCGTGCTTGACCGGCTGCTGAAGAACCTCACGGCCGACCAGACGGTGACGGTGATCCGCGCCTTCAGCTACTTCAGCCACCTGGCCAACATCGCCGAAGACCAACACCACCTGCGCCGCCGCGCCGTTCACGAGGCCGCCGGCCACCTTCATGAGGGCTCGCTGGCGCTCAGCTTCGAGCGGCTGCACAGGGCCGACCACCGCGCAGCCGACATTGCGGCGATGCTGGAGCAGGCCTACGTCTCGCCGGTGCTCACCGCCCACCCCACCGAGGTGCAGCGCAAGAGCATCCTGGACGCCGAGCGCGCCGTGGCCGCCCTGGTGGCCGAACGCGACGGCCTGGCCAGCCCCGAGCGTCGCGCCGAGAACGAAGGGCTGATCCGCGCCCGCGTCACGCAGCTGTGGCAGACGCGCATGCTGCGCACCGCCAAGCTCACCGTGGCCGACGAGGTGGAGAACGCGCTCAGCTACTACCCGGTGACCTTCCTGCGCGAGATTCCGCGCCTGTACCGCGACCTCGAGCGCATGCTGCCGGGCCACCGCGTCGCGCCCTTCCTGCGCATGGGCCACTGGATCGGCGGCGACCGCGACGGCAACCCCAACGTCGGCGCGCCCACGCTGCGCCACGCGCTGGCCCGCCAGGCCGAGGTGGCGCTGCGCTTCTACCTGACCGAGGTGCACGCACTGGGCGCCGAGCTGTCGATGAGCGGCACGCTGGCGCCGGTGACGCCGGCGATGGCCGCACTGGCCGACGCCAGCCCCGACACCAGCCCGCATCGCGCCGACGAGCCCTACCGCCGCGCGCTGATCGGCCTCTACGCCCGGCTGGCCGCCACGCTCGAGCGCCTCACCGGCACCGAAGCTCTGCGCCACGCGGTCAAGCCTCAGGACCCGTACGACGGGCCCGAGCAGTTCCTGACCGACCTGCGCACGATCGAGGCTTCCCTGGCGCACCACCACGCCCAGGCACTGGTGACGCCGCGGCTGGCGCCGCTGATGCGCGCAGTGCAGGTGTTCGGCTTCCACCTGGCCACGCTGGACTTGCGCCAGAGCTCCGACCAGCATGAGGCCGTGGTGGCCGAGTTGCTGCGCGCGGCCCGCCTGTGCGCCGACTACAGCGCGCTGAACGAAAACGAGCGCCGCGCGCTGCTGCTGAAGCAGCTCAACGACGCCAGGCCACTGCGCGTGCCCGGCGCCCCATACTCTGATCTGGCGCAGCGCGAGATCTCCGTGTTCCAGGCTGCGCAGGAGGCGCTCGCGCGCTACGGCCGCGAGGCCATCCGCCACTACATCATCAGCCACACTGAGGCGGTGAGCGACCTGCTCGAGGTGTTGCTGCTGCAGAAGGAATGCGGGCTGCTGACCGGCACGCTCGACGGCGCGGGCGAAGGCGCCGCGCGGGCGGCGCTGATCACGGTGCCCCTCTTCGAGACCATCGGCGACCTGCGCCAGAGCGTGCCCATCATGCGCGAGTTCTACGCGCTGCCCGGCATCCGCGCGCTGGTGCTGCGCAGCGGCGGCGAGCAGGACGTGATGCTGGGCTACAGCGACAGCAACAAGGACGGCGGCTTCTTCACCAGCAACTGGGAGCTCTACCGCGCCGAGACGGCGCTGGTGGCCCTCTTCGACGAACTGCGGGCCGAGGGCGCGCCGATCACGCTGCGCCTGTTCCACGGCCGTGGCGGCACTGTGGGCCGCGGCGGCGGGCCCAGCTACCAAGCCATCCTGGCGCAGCCGCCGGGCACCGTGAACGGACAGATCCGGCTCACCGAGCAGGGTGAGGTCATCGCCAGCAAGTACGCCAACCCCGAGATCGGCCGCCGCAACCTCGAGACGCTGGTGGCCGCCACGCTCGAGGCCACGCTGCTGCACCCCACGAAGTCGGCGCCCAAAGCGTTTCTCGAGGCCGCCGCCGCCTTGAGCGACGCCAGCTTCCAGGCCTACCGCCGCATCGTCTACGGCACGCCGGGCTTCACGGACTATTTCTTCGCCGCCACGCCGATCCGCGAGATCGCGGGTCTGAACATCGGCAGCCGGCCCGCCTCACGTCCCAAGAGTGGCAAGGGCACACCCGCCATCGAGGACTTGCGCGCCATCCCCTGGGGCTTCTCGTGGGGCCAGTGCCGCATGGCGCTGCCGGGCTGGTGCGGCTTCGGCAGCAGCGTCGAGGCCTTCGTGGCCGTCGGTGGCGCGGCCGGGCGCGCCGAGCGCACGGCGCTGCTGCAGCGCATGCACCGGCAGTGGCCGTTCTTCCGGACGCTGCTCTCCAACCTCGACATGGTGATGGCCAAGAGCGACCTGCGCATCGCCGCGCGCTACGTGGAGCTGGTGGAGGACAAGGTCATGGCGCGGCGCATCTTCGCCCAGCTCAAGGCCGAGTGGCAGCGCGTGCAGGAGGCGCTGGCGCTGATCACCGGCGAGCCGCAGCGCCTGGCCTCCAACGCCGCGCTGGCGCGCAGCATCGAGCACCGCTTCCCATACCTCGACCCGCTGAACCACCTGCAGGTCGAGCTGATGCGGCGCTACCGCAACCGGCGCCCCTCGCCCGATGGCAGCACCGATGGGGTGGCGCGCCTGGAGCGCGGCATCCACCTCAGCATCAACGGGATCGCGGCGGGGCTGCGCAACACGGGCTGATCGGTGCACCCGATCAGTCCGTGGCGCCGCCGGCCTCCAACGCCGCCCGCACCGCCGACAGCCGCCGCCGCGCCCTGCCAGGCGCCACCCGCCTCCAAGTCAACGGCGACCAGCCCCGCAGAGGTGAGCAGGGTCGCCATCGCGCCCAGCGACGCATCGATCGCCGCTGCCACCCGTGCGCCGCATCGGCCGCGCCGGCCAGCGCCAGCACGGCCAACGCGGCCTGCACCAGCAGCACCACGCGCAGGGCCAGCGCCGGGTGGCAGGGGTCGAACGCGGCGGAGCGGGCGCCGGGGTCGGACATGGGTGGGCGCGATCGGGGTGGCCGGGATAATGCGAAGCCCTCTTCCACCGAGCACCCACCGTGTCGATGCACCACGATCCCCTGGCGAACAAGCAGAAGGCCTGGTCGGCCCTCTTCACCGAGCCGATGAGCGAGCTGGTGCAGCGCTACACCGCCAGCGTGGGTTTCGACCAGCGCCTCTGGCGCGCCGACATCGACGGCAGCCTGGCGCACGCCGAGATGCTGGCCGCCCAGGGCGTGATCGGCGTGCAGGACCTGGCCGACATCCGCCGCGGCATGGCGCAGATCGTGGACGAGATCGAGAGCGGCCGCTTCGAGTGGAAGCTCGAGCTCGAGGACGTGCACCTCAACATCGAGGCGCGGCTTACGGCGCTGGTGGGCGATGCCGGCAAGCGGCTGCACACCGGCCGCAGCCGCAACGACCAGGTGGCCACCGACGTGCGACTGTGGCTGCGCGGCGAGATCGACCAGCTGCAGCCGCTGCTGGGCACGATGCAGCGCGCGCTGGTGGAACGGGCCGCGGACCATGCCACGACCGTGATGCCCGGGTTCACGCACCTGCAGGTGGCGCAGCCGGTGAGCTTGGGCCACCACCTGCTGGCCTACGTGGAGATGTTCGCGCGCGACGCCGAGCGCCTGGCCGATGTGCGCAAGCGCGTGAACCGCCTGCCGCTCGGCGCCGCGGCGCTGGCCGGCACCAGCTACCCGCTGGACCGAGAGCGTGTGGCGCGCACGCTGGGCTTCGACGGCGTGTGCATGAACAGTCTGGATGCCGTGAGCGACCGCGACTTCGCCATCGAGTTCAGCGCCTGGGCCGCCATCACCATGGTGCATGTGTCGCGCCTGGCCGAAGAGCTGGTGCTGTGGATGAGCCAGAGCTTCGCCTTCATCGACCTGGCCGACCGCTACTGCACGGGCAGTTCCATCATGCCGCAGAAGCGCAACCCCGATGTCGCCGAGCTGGCGCGCGGCAAGACCGGCCGCGTGGTCGGCCACCTCATGGGCCTGATCACGCTGATGAAGGGCCAGCCGCTGGCCTACAACAAGGACAACCAGGAAGACAAGGAGCCGCTGTTCGACACCGTCGACACGTTGGCCACCACGCTGCGCATCATGGCCGAGATGGTGGGTGGCATCGTCGTCAAGCCCGAAGCCCTGCGCAGGGCCGCCATGCGCGGCTACGCCACGGCCACCGATCTGGCCGACTACCTGGCGAAGAAGGGCCTGCCCTTCCGCGACGCGCACGAGGCGGTGGCGCACGCGGTGAAGCTGGCGCTGGGCCGGGGCGTCGACCTCTCGGCGCTGTCGCTGGCCGAGCTGCAGGCCATCGATCCGCGCATCGGCGACGACGTGTTCGGCGTGCTCACGCTGGAGGGCTCGCTGAACGCCCGCAACGTGCTCGGTGGCACGGCCCCGGCACAGGTGCGGGCGCAGGTGGCCCTCCATCGGACGCGGCTGGGTTGAACTGCTGCGGTCGGCCCCCAATCGGTCGTGGACCACAATCGGCCCGGAGCGGCCCGTGAACAGCCTCAAGCCGCCATCGGCACCAGGAAGTCGCGGCTGATGCCCACGCCAAGGTCGCCCACACGGTCGAGGAACTGCGTCAGGTAGGCGTGCAGGCCCGTGGCCAGGATCTCGTCGATGCGGCCGTAGCGCAGATCGCTCTGCAGCCGGCCGGCACGGCGCAGCGTCTCATCGCTGTGCTGGTTGGCCACCAGCCGCAGGTTGGCCACAGCATCGTTCATGCAGGCCGCCAGCGAGCGCGGCATGTCGGGGCGCAGGATGAGCAGCTCGGCCACCTTCTCGGGGCGGATCACGTTGCGGTAGACCTTGCGGTAGATCTCGAAGCCGGACACCGACCGCAGGATCGCGCTCCAGTGGTAGAAGTCCACCTCCTGCTGCTCCTTGCTGCCGTCCGGGCCGAAATAGTCCTCGCCGGCCAGGGCCTGGAACTTCACGTCGAGCAGCCGCGCGGTGTTGTCGGCGCGCTCCAGGAAGGTGCCGATGCGCAGGAAGTGCAGCGCCTCGTCCTGCAGCATCGTGCCCACCGTGACCCCGCGGCTCAGGTGGCTGCGGAACTTCACCCACTCGAAGAAGGCACCTGGGTCGCGCTCGAACTCGCCGGCCTTGAGCATGCGGTTGAACTCGAGCCAGGTCTGGTTCTGCGTCTCCCACACCTCGGTCGTCAGCGCGCCGCGTACCGCACGCGCGTTCTCGCGCGCCGCGCGCAGGCAGTTCCAGATGCTGGAGAGGTTGCCCTCGTCGCGCACCATGAAGTCCATGACGCTGCGGGCGTCGATCTGCCGATGCTGCTGGTTGAAGGCCCAGGTCAGCTCGCTGATGCTCAGCAGCCCGCTCCAGCCGGCCAGGGCCGTGTCGGCGCTCTGCGGCAGCAGCGAGGTCTGGTAGTTCACGTCGAGCATGCGCGCGGTGTTCTCGGCGCGCTCCATGTAGCGCGCCATCCAGAACAGGTGGTCGGCGGTGCGGGACAGCATCGTCGTGCTCCTCGAGGTCAGTCTTCCAGAACCCAGGTGTCTTTCGTGCCCCCGCCCTGCGACGAGTTGACCACCAGCGAACCCTCCTTCAGCGCCACGCGCGTGAGGCCGCCCGGCACCGTCTGCACGGTCTTGCCCGAGCTCAGCACGTAGGGGCGCAGGTCGATGTGCCGCGGCGCAAAGCCGGCATCCACGAAGGTGGGGCAGGTGGACAGCGCCAGCGTGGGCTGCGCGATGTAGTTGGCCGGGTTGGCCTCGAGCACGGCGCGGAAGCCGGCGATCTCGGCCTTGCTCGCCGCCGGCCCCACCAGCATGCCGTAGCCCCCGGCGCCGTGCACCTCCTTCACCACCAGCTCATGCAGGTGGGCCAGCACGTAGGCGAGGTCGTCCTTCTCGCGGCACAGGTGGGTGGGCACGTTGTTCAGGATGGGCTTCTCGCCCAGGTAGAACTCCACCATCTTGGGTACGTAGGGATAGATGCTCTTGTCGTCGGCGATGCCGGTGCCGATGGCATTGGCCAGCGTGATGTTTCCGTCGCGGTACACGTCCAGCAGCCCGGCACAGCCCAGCGTGCTGTCGGCGCGGAAGGCCCGGGGGTCGAGGAAGTCGTCGTCGACGCGGCGGTAGATCACGTCCACGCGCTTGGGGCCCTGCGTCGTGCGCATGTAGACGAAGCCGTCCTTCACGAACAGGTCCTGCCCCTCCACCAGCTCCACGCCCATCTGCTGCGCCAGGAAGGCGTGCTCGAAGTACGCACTGTTGTACATGCCGGGCGTGAGCACCACCACCGTGGGCTCGTTGACGCCGCTGGGCGAGACGGCGCGCAGCGTCTCCAGCAGCAGGTCGGGGTAGTGCGCCACCGGCTCGACGCGGTGCATGCTGAACAGCTCGGGGAACAGCCGCATCATCATCTTGCGGTTCTCGAGCATGTAGCTCACGCCGCTGGGCACGCGCAGGTTGTCTTCCAGCACGTAGTACTGGCCGCCCTGCCCCGTGTCGGCGCGCACGATGTCGATGCCGCTGATGTGCGAGTACACGCCGCCGGGCACCGCCACGCCCATCATCTCTTTGCGGAACTGCGCGTTGTTCAGCACCTGCTCGGCCGGCACGACACCGGCCTTGAGGATCTCCTGCCCGTGGTAGACATCGTCGATGAAGCGGTTGAGCGCCGTCACACGCTGGCGCAGGCCGGCCTCCATGCGCTTCCACTCGGCGCCGGGGATCACGCGCGGGATGAGGTCAAAAGGGATCAGGCGCTCGGTGCCCCCGAACTCCGAGTGGGCGTCTTCGTCCTTCGCGCCGTAGACGGCGAAGGTGATGCCGACACGGCGGAAGATCATCTCGGCCTCGGCACGCCGCGAGCGCATGGCCTCGGCCGGCTGGCGCTTGAGCCACCCGGCGTAGACCTCGTACTGCGGCCGTACAGCGCCAGCGGCGGTGTTCATCTCGTCGAAGGCCGGTTTCATGATCCGGTGTTCTCCATCGGTGTCGGGGAGAGCAACGCGTGGGCCTGCTGGGCGTGGCCGAAGCGATCGAGCCGCCGCGTCGTCACGCCCACGGCCAGGGTGTGGTGGCCGCCGCCGCGGATCACGCCGCGCAGCGGTGTGACGTCGCCGAAGTCTCGGCCCACGGCCACCCGCACGTGGCCGCTGCCGGGCACGCAGTCGTTGGTGGGATCGAGATCGAGCCAGGCGTCGTCGGCGCCGCCGGGGCCGGCGGGTACACCGGGCGTACCCGGGCACCACACCTGCACCCAGGCGTGCGAGGCGTCGGCGCCCAGCATCGCGGTGCCGGCGTGGGCCTCGCCCGGGCCGGCAGCGGCGGGGGCGTGCGTGAGCAGGTAGCCGCTCACATAGCGCGCCGGCAGCCCCCAGGCGCGCAGCACACCGGCCAGCAGGTGGGCGAAGTCCTGGCACACCCCGCGCCGCTGCAGCAGCACCTGCTGCAAGGGCGTGTCCACCTCGGTGCTGCGGCTCTCATAGCTGAACTCCGCGTGCAACCGGTGCATCAGCGCCAGCACCGCCTCGGCCACCGGGCGGCCGGGCGTGAACAGGCCCGCGCCCAGCTCGCGCAGCGCCGGCAGGCGCGGCACGTAGGGCGAAGGCAGCGCGAACTCGGCCGCCGCCACGAACGGCGCGCGGGCCACGTAACGCACGCGCGCGGCGAGTTCGCCCCAGGTCGGTGAGGCCTCGGGCCGCAGCGCCGAAAAGCGCGGCCACACGGCCACTCGGCTGGTGGCCAGCACCGTGAGGCGGTCGTGCGGCTGCACCAGGCCGAAGTGGCGCTGCGCGTTGCCCCAGGCATCGGTGCTGTCGCGGGCCTGGGCAGGCTCGGGGCTCACGTCGAGCGCGAAGTGGTGCAAGCGCTGGTGCGTGTCGACCAGCGGCTGCAGGTGCACCAGGTGGTGCGCCAGCGTCACCGGCGCCGAGTAGGCGTAGCGCGTCTCGTGGCGCACTTCCAGCAGCATCGGGGCGGTGGCCGGCATGGTGCGCTCCCTCAGCCGATGCGCTGGTCGCTGCCGTGGGCCAGCGTGAAGTAGCGCTCGGCGATGCGGTCGGCCAACGTGTGGCCAGCCTGCAGCAGATCGGCCGACAACATGCGCAGCGCTGCGGCCGTGGCGGCCACGGGCTCGTCTTCGAGTCCGCGCAGCCTTGCCCAGGACAGTCCCGCGCCCTCGGCCGGCAGCAGCGCCAGCAGCGGCCCGTGCGACTCCGGCGGTCCCGGCAGCTTGCCGAGCTCGGTGCGCAGTCGGCGCAGCACGCCGGCAAAGGCGCGCGGGTTCGTGCTGTCCAGCACCAGCACCTCGGTCAGCGCGAGCAGGTCTTCATGGCGCTGGTAGCGCGCGCGGAAGGTGATGACGCTGTCGAACTGCTCCAGCAGCATCTCGACGCCGGCCACGTGGCCCAAGGCGCCCAGGGGCGGCCCGGCGTCGGCCGGCCCGAGAAAGGCCAGCAGCCGCAGCGCCAGCCCCTGCAGCCGCTCCAGCAGCCGGCCGACGGTGAGCAGCCGCCAGCCGTGGTCGCGTGTCATGCGGTCGGTCTGCGCGCCGGTGGCCGCGGCCAGTTGCAGGGCCAGCCGGTCCAGCGCCGGCAACACCTGCGCGGGCGGCGGCAGCTCGCCGTGCAGCGTCTCCAGCGCGCTGCAGAAACCCTCGCTCATCTGCCGCACCAGGCTCCACTGCTCGGGAGCCAGCCGCTCGCGCAGCGCCAGGGCCGTGCGCTCCAGCGCCTGCAGGTTGTAGGCGACGCTGGTGATGCCGCGTGCGTCGCCAAGCGCCGCCAGCACCGCGCGCTCGAAGTGAAGCGGGCTCTGCGACAGCGTGGGCACGCCGGGCGGTGCCAGGCCCGTGCTCACCGCAAGCTGCGACAGCGCGCTGCGCAGCGGGGCGTCCATCTCGGCGTCGGCGTCGATGCGCATCAGCGTGCTGCGGGCGAGCCGCACCAGCTGCTCGGTGCGCTCGGTGTAGCGCCCGAGCCAGAACAGGTTTTCGCCGGTGCGGCTGCTCACCGGGCGCTGGTGGGCGGCAAGGTCATCGACGCGCAGGCGCTGCGGCAGCATGCTGAAGGCGTCCACCGGCCCCTCGGTCATGACCCAGGTGTCGAGGCTGGTGCCACCGCGCTGCATGCTGATGCTGGCGTCTTCGCGGCGGGCCACGCGTGTCATGCCGCCGGGCAGCACATGCCAGCGCGGCCGGCCCTCGCGGCCGTCGGCGATGGCGTACACACGCACCATGGCCGGGCGCGGCGTGACCACGCCGTCGCCCCAGATGGGCGCCCGCGAGAAGCGCAGGCGGCCCTGGACCGTCCAGGCGTCGGGGTCTTCGTGCACGGGAACGGCGCTGCGCTCAACGTCCGGGGGGTAGGCCAACCCCAGGTTGTAGGCTTGTGAGGTCCGCCCGCCGCGCGGGAAGGTGCTGCGCACCACCTTGTCGGCCAGCGTGTCGCGCACGTCGGTCCAGGCCGCGGCCTCGCCGCACCACCAGGTCGGCAGGCTCGGCAGGGCCAGCGGCTCGCCGAGCAAGCGCTCGGCGATGCCGGGCAGGAAGCCCTGGATGGCCGGCGTCTCCAGGAAGGCGCTGCCCAGCGCGTTGGCCATCACCACGGTGCCGGCCCGAGCGGCCTGCAGCAGGCCGGGCACGCCCAGGGCGCTGTCGGGGCGCAGCTCCAGTGGATCGCACCAGTCGTCGTCCAGCCGGCGCATCACGCCGTGCACGGGCTCCAGTCCGTCCACCGTCTTGAGGTAAAGGCGCCCGCCGCGCACCGTCAGGTCGCCACCCTCCACCAGCGGCAGGCCCAGATAGCGCGCGAGGTAGGCGTGCTCGAAATAGGTCTCGCTGTAGGGCCCGGGCGTCAGCAGCACCACGCGCGGGCTGGCGTGCCCGGCCACCTGCTGCGCGCGCTGCTCCAGGGCGTCGAGCAGCAGCCGGTAGCTGCTGGCGATGCGCTGCACGCGCAACTGTGCGAAGGCCTCCGGGAACTGCAGCGAGATGACGAGCCGGTTGTGCAGCACGTAACCCAGGCCCGACGGACCCTGCGTGCGCTGCGCCACCAGCCACCAGCGCCCGTCGGGGCCGCGGGCCAGGTCGAAGGCGGCGATGAACAGGCGCTGCCCGCCGGCCGGCGGCACGCCGATCATCGGCCGCAGCCAGCCCGGATGGCGCAGCAGCAGCGCCGGTGGCAGCAGGCCTTCGTGCAGCAGCGTCTGCGGGCCGTAGAGATCCGCCAGCATGCGTTCCAGCAGTTCCGCGCGCTGCACCACGCCGGCCTCGATGGCGGCCCAGTCGGCCGCTTCGATGATCAACGGCAGCAGTTGCAGCGACCACGGCCGCGCCGAGACACCACCCGTCGTGGCGCCCGGCCCCGCATCGGCGAACACGTTGTGCGTGACGCCGTCGAGCTGGATGCGCTGCTCCACCTGCGCCACACGGCGGTCCAGATCCTCGGCCGTCGAAAGGCCGCCGGCAGGCGCCGGCACCGCGGCCACGAAACGCTGCCAGGCCGGGCGCAGCGTGCCGCCGCCGCGCAGCTCGTCCCACACGCCGGGCTCCGGCGGCAGCGCGTGCGCGGAGAAGGCGTGCGCCGCCGCACCCGCAGCCGGGGCACCGCCGTCGAAGGGCAGCGACTCCTGGCCGGGCGTGGGCATGGCCGACATCGACGATCAGGCGGCGCGGAGATCCAGCGTGAACGGCAGCTCCAGGCTCGGGGCGGCACGCTGCACGCTCATCGGGCCCGGCGTGTGGCCCATGCGGAAGAAGCGCGCCAGGCGCCGGCTCTCGGCCTCGTAGGCGTTGACCGGGAACGCATCGTGGTTGCGGCCGCCCGGGTGCGCCACGTGGTAGCGGCAGCCACCGAGACTGCGGCCCACCCAGGTGTCGACGATGTCGAAGGTGAGCGGCGCGTGCACGCCGATGGTGGGGTGCAGCGCCGACGGCGGGTTCCAGGCGCGGTAGCGCACGCCGCAGACGGCCTCGCCGACGCGGCCGGTGGGCTGCAGCGGCAGCGCACGGCCGTTGACGGTGACGACATGCCGGTTGCCGTTCAGGCCCGTGGCCTTCACCTCCAGCCGCTCCAGCGACGAGTCGACGTAGCGCACCGTGCCACCCGGTGCGCCCTCCTCGCCCATCACGTGCCAGGGCTCGAGCGCATGGCGCAGCGTCAGCTCGATGCCCGCCACCTGCACATCGCCGATGAGCGGGAACCGGAAGCCCAGGTGCGGCGCGAACCACGCCGCGTCGAAGGCGAAGCCGGCGGCCTGCAGGTCGGCGATCACATCCTCGAAGTCCTGCTGCACGAAAGTGGGCAGCATGAAGCGGTCGTGCAGGCCGGTGCCCCAGCGCGTCAGGCGCGTGGCGCCGCGGCCACGGTAGGGCTCTTGCCAGAACCAGGCCACCAGGGTGCGCATCAGCAGCTGCTGCGCCAGGCTCATGCGCGCGTGCGGCGGCATCTCGAAGGCGCGCAGCTCCAGCAGGCCCAGCCGCCCCGCTGGGCCGTCGGGCGAGTAGAGCTTGTCGATGCTGAACTCGGTGCGGTGGGTGTTGCCCGTGGCATCGACCATCAGGTTGCGCAGCGTGCGGTCGATGAGCCACGGCGGAACCTGGCCGTGCAGCCCCACCTGGCGCTCGATCTCGGCCAGCGCGATCTCGACCTCGTAGACCTGATCCCCGCGCGCCTCGTCGAACCGCGGGTGCTGGCTCGTGGGGCCGATGAACAGGCCGCTGAACAGGTAGCTCAGGCTCGGGTGGTTCTGCCAATAGGTGATGAGGCTGGTGAGCAGCTCGGGCCTGCGCAGAAAGGGGCTGTCGGCCGGCGTGGCGCCGCCCAGCACGAAGTGGTTCCCGCCGCCGGTGCCGGTGTGGCGGCCATCGAGCATGAACTTCTCGGCGCTCAAGCGGCTGTGGTGCGCGGCCTCGTAGAGGAACTCGGTGTGGTCGACCAGCTCGGCCCAGTCGTGCGCGGGGTGGATGTTGACCTCGATGACGCCGGGGTCGGGCGTGACCTGCAGCAGCTTCAGGCGCGGGTCGCGCGGCGGCGGGTAGCCCTCGAGCACGATCTTCACGCCGCGCTCGGCGGCCGTGGCCTCGATGGCGGCGAGCAGCTCGAGATAGTCCTCCAGAAAGCGCAGCGGCGGCATGAAGACGCAGAGCACGCCGCGCTTGCCGCCTTGCTGCTTTTCGGCCCAGCGTTCGGCCTTCGGGCCGTTGCCGCGCTGCGGGTCGCGCACCTCCACGCACAGCGCCGTGCGCGTGACCTCGCCGGCCGAGACGAAGCGCGGCGGCACGGTGGCCGCATCGCGTGGGAAGGCGTGCTCGGGCGTGTGCTCGGTGGCCCCGCCGCGGCTGCCCGCGCCTGGCACAAACGCCATGCGGTCGACACCTGCCGCACCGGCTAAGGCCGCGGTGCCGTCCGCGTGGAAGCCGTCGTGGTCCAGCCCGCCATCGGCGCCCGCGGCAGCCGCCAGCGCCGCCGGGCTGCCGGCCATGCCGCCCGCGGCCGCGAACTGCGATCTCACCGCCGCCGCCACCGGCAGAGGGGGCTGCGGCGCGAACGGGTCCTGCGCCAGCGTCCAGGGCTGGTCGCCCTGGGCGGCCCAGGGCAGGCTGTCCAGCGGCAGGCGGTAGCCCATGGGCGAATCACCCGGGATCAGGTACAGGCGCTCGTCGCGCAGGAACCAGGGCCCGGTCACCCACTGCGGGCCGGCCGTGCCCACGCGCCACTCGCGCTTGAGCGGCAGCAGCCAGCCCACGGTGGCGTCCAGCCCCTGCTGGAACACCCGGCGCAGGCGGGCGCGCTCGAGCTCGTCGTCCAGCCGCGCGTCGAACGGGTCCACGTTCACGGGCAGCCGGCGCTCGCGCCAGAGGTAGTACCAGGTGTCCTCGTGGCCGGGCAGCAGGTGCTCGTCGGCCAGGCCCAGCTTCCTGGTGAGCGTGCGGATGAAGGCTTCAGCGTCGGCTGCGGTGTAGCGGTGGGTGTCGCGCTCGTCGGCAAAGAGCGAGGGATCGCCCCAGCAGGGCTGGCCGTCGGCGCGCCAGCAGATGCTGAGCGCCCAGCGCGGCAGCTGCTCGCCTGGGTACCACTTGCCCTGGCCGAAGTGCAGGAAGCCGCCGCGGCCGTAGCGCTCGCGCAGACGGTGCACCAGCTCGGTGGCCAGGCCGCGCTTGGTGGGGCCGAGGGCGTCGGTGTTCCACTCCGCGGCGTCGCGGTCGCCCACGGCCACGAAGGTGGGCTCGCCGCCCATCGTCAGGCGCACGTCGCCGTCCGTCAGGCGCTGGTCGACCTCGTGGCCCAGCGCGACGATCTTCGACCACTGCGCATCGGTGTAGGGCAGCGTCACGCGCGGGCTCTCGTGGATGCGCGTGACCTGCATGTGGTGGCCGAAACTCACCTCGCACTCGTCGACCGCGCCGCTCACGGGCGCAGCGCTGCCGGGCTCGGGCGTGCAGGCCACGGGGATGTGGCCCTCGCCGGCCAGCAGGCCGCTGGTGGGATCGAGGCCGATCCACCCGGCGCCCGGCAGGAACACCTCGCACCAGGCGTGCAGGTCGGTGAAGTCGGTCTCGCTGCCGCTCGGGCCGTCGAGCGCCATCACGTCGGGCTTCAACTGGATCAGGTAACCACTGACGAAACGCGCCGCCAGCCCCAGGTGGCGCAGCGTCTGCACCAGCAGCCAGCCGCTGTCGCGGCAGGAGCCGCTGCCGTTGGTGAGCGTGACCTCCGGCGTCTGCACGCCGGGCTCCATGCGGATGAGGTAGCGGATGTCCTTCTGCAGACGCTGGTTCAGCGCCACGAGGAAGTCGATGGTGCGGATCCGGTCTTTCCCGTGATGGCGCGGGATGCTCTCGACAAAGGCCTTGAAGCGCGGCGTGAGCTCGCCCCGGGCCAGGTAGGGCAGCAGCTCCTGGCGGCTGTCAGCGTCGTACTCGAAGGGGCAGTTCTCGGCGTGCGGCTCCAGGAAGAAGTCGAACGGGTTGAGCACCGACATCTCGGCCACGAGGTCGACCGTGACCTTGAACTCGCGCGTCTTCTCGGGGAACACCAGCCGCGCCAGGTGGTTGGCGAACGGGTCCTGCTGCCAGTTGATGAAGTGCTGGCCGGGCTCCACCCGCAGCGAGTAGCTGAGGATGCGCGTGCGGCAGTGCGGCGCCGGCCGCAGGCGCACGACCTGCGGCGACAGCCCCACGCGCCGGTCGTAGCGGTAGTGGGTGACGTGGTTCAGCGCGACATGGATGGACACGGGCAGCAAGCTCCTGGACAGCCGGCGGGGCGCCAGGATCTGCATGCAATCTCCGGGCCCGCCGCGGCGCGATCATGCCAGCAGCGCCTGGGCCGGCCGCCGCCCACGCTCCCCAGGGTCAGAGCCCCGAGCCGCCGCAGCCCTTGGCCAGGTAGTCGGCGATCAGCCGCAGCTCGCGCGTTTTTTCGCTGCGCCGCCACACCGGGCCGTGGGCGGTGTCCACCTGGACGTGGAACTCCACCGGCTGGCCCGAACTGCGCCCGTTCTTCACGAACTCGTCCGACTGGATCAAGGGCACGATGGTGTCGCGGTCGCCGTGGAACACCATGATCGGGATCTTGATCTTGTCCGCCTGCTTCGCCGGGCTCAGGCCCCGCACCGTGGGCTCCTGGGCCGCGCGGAAGAAGGGGTTCGTGTAGCAAGCGAGTCCCGATTTTCTCGATGTCGGACACGCCCGCCCCGGCGATCGCGCACTTGTACAGGCCGTTGGGCCGCACCGCGGCCGCCATGGCCGCGTAACCGCCGTACGAGTAGCCGAACATCGCCACCCGCGCCGGATCGACGAGCTTCTGCGCGGCCAGCCACTGGGCGCCGTCGTCCTTGTCGTCCTGCATCTTCTGGCCCCACTCGGCGTCACCCGCCTTCCAGAGCGTGCGCCCCCAGCCGTCGGAGCCGCGGAACTGCGGCTGCAGCACCACGTGGCAGCGCGACACCATCAACGGCAGCCAGCCCGAGGCGTCGAAGTCCTGCGTGTCTCGCGCCCAGGGGCCGCCGTGTGGATGGACCACGGCCGAGTAGGGCCCCGGGCCGCAGAGCTGCGGATGGGGCATCGTCAAGTAGGCGGGAATCTGCATCCCGTCACGCGCCGCGTAGTACACCAGCCGCGTGCTGCCCAGGGCCCGGCGGTCCAGTTCCGGGTAGGCCCGCGCCAGCAGCGTGAGCCGCTGGCCCCGCAGCATGTAGAACTCGGGGGGGTAGTTGGCGCCCGAAACCCGGAACACATGGGTCGCCGGCTGGTCCTTCGGGGCGTGCTGCGAGAGGATGGTGATGTTCACGCCATCCCGCATCCGGGCGGTGGCACGGGCCCCGGTGGCCGGGTCCACCAGCGTCTGCTCGGCCTCCTTGATGCCCAGCGCCTGCGCCAGGCCCTGGATCAGGGACTCGAACTGCGGGTTGACCCAGTGCACGTCGTTGCCAAAGGGCCCCTCGTACGTGAAGCCATCGTAGGGCGCCTCATCGTCGGCCTTGTCCCCTTCTAGGCGCAGCGGGCGCAAGGCCTCGAAGAAACGGTGATCAAACAGCGGCTCGGAGAGCTGGCGCCTGGCCACGTCATACTCGTAGAGCGCCGCCCGCTCGCGCCCACGGTTGCTGCGCACGATCATGGTGCCCGGCTTCGTGCCAGGGCCCAGCACCGTGGTGACATCCCGGTCCTTCACCAGGGTTCGGAAATGCTCCTCCCAGGTACCGGTCTCGAGGTTGCGGATGTCGGTGGCGACGAAGATGTCCGAGCCCTGGAATCCAATGCGCCGTTTGGCGCGGGGGCGGCCCTGAGAGTCGACGACGACCTCGTCGTCGTTCTCCGACAGCCGCATCAGCCGCGTCGCCACGCCCGTGCGCACGTTGTAGCGGAACAGGTCGCGCGCGCCGATGGCGGCCCCTTCCAAAATGATGTGGTCGGGGTCCTTCAGCATGCGGCTGCGCACAACGGGCGCCGTGATCTCGCGCGCCTGCTGATCGCTCTCGGAGCGGTTGATGCCGGCCGACTCCAACGGCTCTTTCCAGGTCTTGCCCTCCAGGTCCGTGATCAGCAGCTTGCCGACAAAAGTCTTGGTGAGCACGCCGCCGAATCGGATGTCCACCGGCTGCGACATGCGCACGGCCAGCATGTCGTTCTTGACGAAGCTGACGCCCTGGATCTGCATGTTGCTGGCGCCGATCACCGTAGGCCGGCTCGCCGTGTCGGCGGTTTTCCAGACCAGCACGCTGCGGGTGTCGCCCTGGCTTTCGATGGCCGCCAGGTGCTGGCCGTCGGGCGACAGCGTAAAGCCCGTCATGCGGGGGAACTGCGCCAGCTGCTCGATCGTGGGCACGCGCACGGGCTGGGCATTCGCAGCCGGCGCCTGGGCCTTGGCCGCCGGGCTCAGCAGCGCGGCCGTGATCAGCGGCAAGGCCAGGGCGGTGGCGGTCGAGGAGAACTTCATGATGAGAACTTGCCTGAGAGAAGAGCCCTCGCCGCCGTCCCGCGGCAGAGGTCGGGTGCAACCTGGGTGGCTGCAGGCGCCGTCGCGGAGCGCGGGCCCGAGGGCCGGCGCTCCGCACCTGCGCATCAGAACGATCGCGAGCCGGTCACGAACACACGCCGGCCGATGTAATCGTAGCCGCTGAACAGCGGCGCGTTGCCCACGCGGTTGTAGCCCGCCTGCGCCGAGATCACCGGCGGCTCCTTGTTGGTCAGGTTGCGCACACCCACCGTCAAGCGCCACTTGTCGGCCCGATAGCCCACCGACGCCTGGTGCGTGAGGTAGCTCGGAACCTTCAGCAGGAAGGTGCTGGTGTCAGGATCCTGGCCCAGGTACTCGTACGACGACATCTCGCCGATGTATTCGGTGCCGAAGTAGAAGCGCCAGTCCTTCACCTCGTAGTTGAACTCGAGCGCGCCCGTGCGCGACGGGTTGTTGAGCGAACCGTTGACGTTGTCGAGTTCATCATCGGCAAACAGCTTGCTGGCCTGGAAGGCGTACCTCGTGAGGTTGAGGTTCACGCGCAGACGGCCGATCCAGACGTTGTTGGTGTAGCGCACCGTCAGGTCCAGCCCGCGGACGACGTCCGTGGCCAGGTTGACGTAGCTGTCGTTCACCGTCAGGGCGTTGGAGGACGTGCGGGCGGACACCAGCCGGCAAAGCCCACCACCGGCGCGGAACGCCGGATCGTCGTAGCAGCGGTTGAGGATGGCGACGCCGCCGGCACGGGCCACGCCGTTTTCGACCTTGATGTCGAAACGGTCCAGCGCCACCGAGAGGTCGCCCCAGCCGGTGGGCAGCGCGGGCTGCAGGATGATGCCGAAGGTGTTGTTCTCCGAGGTCTCGGCCTTCAGGCCTGAGGCCCGCCCCCCCGAGCTGACCACCGTGATGCTCTGGTTGTTCGTGAAGCCCGCCGGCAGGTTCTCGGAGGCGCAATTGGCCGCGCGGGGGGTGTCCGCGTTGGTCGGCGAGTCCCAGTTGTTGCAGGGATCGTTCTGTTGCGACACGAAGCCGGTCGTCGCGCCCAGGAACTGCTCGTACAGCGCCGGTGCCCGGTAGGAGGTGCCGCTGGTGGCCCGCAGCGTCAGCCACTTGGCGGGCGACCAGACCAGGCCCGCCTTGTAGGTGGAGCCGGGTCCGTAGGACTTGTAGTCGGCCTTGCGGCTGGAAAGGCTGGCGGTGAGCTGCTCGGCACCGGGCACCTTGGCCAGCAGCGGCACCTCGATCTCGGCGAACACGTCGTTCGCGCTGTCGGTGCCGCGGGTGATCGCCGACGAGGTCAGGCCGTAGAGGTTGCCGTTCTGCGAGTCGAGCGCCGGCGTGTCATCGATCTCGAAGCGCCGGGTCTCGACGCCCACAGCTGCCTTCACGCTGCCGGCCGGCAGCTTGAACAGCGGGCCGGTCATCGAGGCGGAGACCACGCTTTCCTTGTACTTGCTCGTGCCGGTGACGGGCCGGAACACGTAGTTCACCCAATCGGCAGGCAGCTGGCCGCCGATCACGGCGGGCGTGAGCGCAGGGGCCGCCACGCAGCCGACGGCGGTGCTGTCCTTGCACGCAAAGCCGGCTCCCGCCACGACGACGTCTGAACTCTTTGCAAGGCGGTCCGTCAGGAAGGACTGGAAGGTGTACTCACCCTTGCTGTTGTGCTGGGTCGCATAGACGTCGTACTCCCAGCCGGTGGCCCCCAGGTTGCCGCGGACACCGACGACCGCGCGGCCCACGTCCACCGTCTGCGAGGAGGTGTCGTTGCCGAAGCCGACGAAGGCGCGCACGCCGACATTGACGCCGTTGGTGGTGGACTGCGGCGGCAGGAAGTTGCTGAAGGCCAGGTTGGCCGGGATCAGCGGGCTGAAGCGCATGTAGTCGAGCGTCAGCTGGCGGTAGCCCACCTGGCTGGACTCGCGGCGGTTGTACAGCAGCTCGAAGTAGAGCTCGGCGGCACCGGCAGAGGCGAGATCCATGCCGCCCTGGACGAACACATTGTGCGTCTCGACGGGCGAGATCAGCGAGCGCTTCAGCATGCGCGGGTCGAAGGTGTCGCGCACGTTCAGGCTGTTGGCACCACCCCCCACGCCCTCGAAACCCACCAGGCCCGTCGTGACGTTGGCGTTGGGACGCCAGCGGTTGAACGCCGTGCCCACCGAGCCGGGGGCGCCGACACCGGTGAAGTTGCTCGTGCCCAAGGTGTTGATGGTGACGCCGTTCGAGCCCGTGCCGCTGATCGGGTAGCACTTGGGCTTGCCAGTCGCCGGATCGACGAAGTCGAAACTGCCCCAGGCACCGACGACGCCGTTGGCGCTGGTGCGGCGGTAGTCGGTGTTGCACTGCGTCCAGCTGCGGTCGCCCAGGGTGAGGTCCTGACGCTTGAAGTACTCGTACGAGGCGGTGAGGTAGGACCGGTCACCGACATGGCCACCGATCAGCGCGAAGCGCTGCTCCTCGCCGCCACCCTCGGTCGGGGCCGTCACGCGCGCCTCGGCGGTGATGCCCGTGAGGTTGCGCTTGGTGACGATGTTGATCACACCGGCCACGGCATCGGAGCCATAGATCGAGGACGAGCCGTCCTTGAGGATCTCGATGCGGTCGACGATGGTCGAGGGCAGCACGTTCAGGTCGGCGGCGCCCACCGAGCCGCGGGTGCCCGACGGGGCGAGACGGCGGCCGTTCAGGAGGATCAGCGTGCGGGTCGGCGCGAAGCCGCGCAAGCCGATGGTGTTGGCGCCCGGGCCGCCATCGGTGACAAAACCGCCGTAGGCGTTGTTGATCTGGGCCTGCCCGCCCGTGACCTGGTTGCCCTGAAGCACGTCGGTCGTGCTGACGAAGCCGGCGACCACCGAATCCTCGAACCGGATGATCTGCACCGGCGCCGGGGTGTCGAAGTTGTCGCGGCGGATCCGCGAGCCCGAGATCACGAGCGACTGCGTCGCGCCTTGCGCCGCGGGGGCTGCCGGCGCTGCCGGCGCTGCCTGGGTTGCCTGGGTTGCCTGGGTTGCCTGGGTTGCCTGGGTTGCCTGGGCTGCCGGCGCCCCGGGGGCCGTGGCGGCAGGCGGAGCGGCGGGCGCCGTCTGCGCCCAGGCCAACGGCGCCATCAGGACGGCCCACACGGCCACGCAGACGGGGGTCGGACGGATCCCTCGCAGTTGTTGTCTTTGCATGAAATCACTCCAGAAAGTAGGGGCGGGCTCAGGGCGCTGCCCTCACCCAAAGGGAGGATGCAGTGCGCCGATCAAGCCAGGATTGCCACAGTTTATTGACGCTTTGCCTGTTGCGAACGAGGGCTTGCCAAACTCCGCGCCCTAGGGAAATCACCGGTACCCAGCCGCATCCTCAATAGCCAATGGGCTGCATCGGTGCACCGCGATGTCGGCCCGCAGCGAGGGTGCCCTGCTCGTCGCAGACCCGACAGGCCACGACGGCGCGCCGGTGCCCGGGTGCGGATCCAGGGCGAAACAGACACCCCCCGATGGGCGAGAAACGTTGCCTCAAGACAACACGCGACCCGGCGAGCGGGCGCACCCCCGCTTGCCGCTGGGGGCTCGGCCACGAGCAGCGCTCAACGCCGCCCGGCCAGCGGCTGCTGCACCAGCTGCAGCACAAAACGGCGCCGGGCGTCGCGCCGCTCGGCGCCGCCCTGGCCAGGCATCAAGGACTCGGCAACCTCGTAGCCATAGAGCAGGAAGGCACGGTGCTGAGCTTCATCGTGCGCAAAGCCCAGCGCCTGGAACAGCGCCTCGTGGTAGCCCATACGGGCGGCGTCGGCCTCGTCCAGCGCCTGGCGGGCCATCGGGTCGCGCCGCGCCCAGGCCCGGATGGCCAGCTCGATGCGCGCGGCCCGCGCGGCCGCACGGCCCCGGAAGGGCAGCGTGATCACGTCGGACAGCAGTTCGCGCGGATCGCTGCGCGCCACCGCCAGCCGGCGCGTCAGCTGCACGGTGGCCTCTTCGCGCCAGGCCTGCAGCACGCGGCGCAGCAGGTCCTCGCGGTCACGGAAGTGCCAGTAGAAGCTGCCGCGCGTGACGCCCAGCTCACCGGCCAGCACATCGACGCGCACGTGGTCGATGCCGTGGTCCACCAGCACCTCGGTGGCAGCGCGCACCCAGTCCTCGGGCCCCAGCACCGCCTTGGCTGCGCGTGCCGCGGGCTTGCGGCTGCGCGCGGGGCGCGCGGCAGGAAGGGGCCGGACCGGGGGTGTGCTCATGCCGACATGATGCCATCGACAGCCTGGCGACATACATCACTGTATGGACTCCCATCATGGTGTTCCCCAATGTCGGCAACGGGGTCACGCCCTAGCATCGCGCCACAAGCCATACACCACTGTATGGATTCGAGCGAGACTGGAGACCCGATGTCCGCCGCGTTCTTCGACGATCCCGCGCAGCTGGCGCCGCGGCGCACCGAGCGCATCAATCTCGGTGGCGGCGCCTACCTGCTGCGCCACCCCGAGCCGCTGCAGCCCTACGCCCGCTGCGTGGGTGAGTGGATCGAACACTGGGCCCGCACAACGCCCGACGCCGCCGCGCTGGCCGAGCCCGACGGCGCTGGCGGCTGGACGGTGCTGCCCTGGGGCGCGCTGCGCCAGCGCATCGGCGCCGTGGGCCAGGCCCTGCTCGACCTGGCGTTGCCCGAAGGCCCGGTGGTGGTGCTGTCGGACAACGCGCTCGACCACGCCGTGCTGATGCTGGCCGCCATGCACGTGGGCCGGCCCGCCTGCACCGTCTCCAGCGGCTACAGCCGGCTCGCCGGGCCCGACTTCTCGCGCCTGCATGCCATCTTCGAGGCCCTGCAGCCGGCGCTGGTGTACGCCAGCGATGCCGAGGTCTATGCGCCGGCCGTGGCCGGCGCGAAGCTGGGCGTGCCGCTGGTTTTTTCGCAGGGGGCCGGCTCGGTGCCCGGCGCCCTGCCGTTCGCACGGCTGCTGGACACGCCTGAAACGGGCGCCGTCGCCGAGGCCTATGCGCGCGTCACGCCCGACACCCACGCCAAGTACCTGCTGACCAGCGGCTCCACCGGCACGCCCAAGGTCGTGATCAACACCCAGCGCATGCTGTGCGCCAACCAGCAGATGCTGGCGCAGACGCTGCGCTTCCTGGCGCACGAAAAGCCCGTGCTCCTGGACTGGCTGCCCTGGAGCCACACCTTCGGCAGCAACCACAACCTGAACATGGCGCTGCGCCACGGCGGCACGCTGTACATCGACGACGGCCGCCCGCTGCCGGCACTGGTGGCCCGCACGCTGGCCCACCTGAAGACGGTGCAGCCCACCGTGTACTTCAACGTGCCGCGCGGCTACGAGATGATGCTGCCGGCGCTGGAGGCCGACCTCGACCTCGCCCACCGTCTGCTCGGCCGCCTGCGCATGCTGTTCTACGCCGGGGCCGGCATGCCGCCGGCCACCTGGCAGCGCCTGGAGGCCTTGGCAACAAAGGTGCGCGAGCAGCCGCTGTGGATGACCACCAGCTGGGGCAGCACCGAGACGGCCCCGGCCGTGACCTTTGCCAACTGGCGGCTCGACCGCCCTGGCGTCATCGGCCTGCCCATGCCGGGTGCCGAGGTGAAGTTCGTGCCGGCCGGGGGCGGCAAGCTGGAGCTGCGCATCCGCGGCGACAACGTCACGCCCGGCTACCGCCACAACCCCGAGGCCACGGCCGCCGCCTTCGACGAGGACGGCTACTACCGCATCGGTGACGCCGGCCTGCTGCGCGACGAGGCCGACCCCTTGCAGGGCATCGTCTTCGACGGCCGCGTGGCCGAGGACTTCAAGCTCACCAGCGGCACCTGGGTCAGCGTGGGCACGCTGCGTGTCAAGCTCGTCTCGGCGCTGTCGCCCTGGGTGGCCGATGCCGTGATCACCGGGCACGACCGCGGCGAGCTGGGTGCCTTGCTGTTCCTCAGCGAAGCCGGCCGCGCGCTGCCCGAGGCCGAGCGTGCCAAGCGGCTGCACGAGGGCCTGGTTCGGCTGGCCGCCGAGGGCGGCGGCTCGTCGCAGGTGCCCACTCGCCTGCGCTGGCTGGACGGCCTGCCCGATGCCGCCAGCGGCGAGATCACCGACAAGGGCTACCTCAACCAGCGCATCGCGCTCACACGCCGCGCCGCCGAAGTGGCCGCGCTGCACGCAGACACCCCGGACGCCCGCACGGTGCGCCGCTGACCTCTCCCCTGTATGACAACTCCCCTCCCCTCCTTCGATCCCGTGCCCGCCACGGGCGTGTTCGCCGCGCTCGACCTGCTCGTGCTGCAGCGCGCCGGCCCCGTGTTCCACCTGCGCCTGAACCGCCCGGCCAAGCGCAACAGCATCTCCGACGGGCTCCTGGCGCAGATCCACACCGTCATCGTCAACCTGCCCAAGGACGTGCGCGCGCTCGTGCTCAGCGGCGAGGGCGAGCACTTCTGCGCCGGGCTGGATCTGTCGGAGGTGAGCGAGCGCACCGTGGCCGAGGGCATGCAGCACTCGCGCGCCTGGCATGCCTGCTTCGACGCCCTGCAGTACGGGCCGGTGCCGGTGATCGCCGTGCTGCACGGCGCCGTGGTGGGCGGCGGCCTGGAACTGGCGGCCTCGGCCCACCTGCGCGTGGCCGAGGACGGCACCTTCTACGCCCTGCCCGAGGGCACGCGCGGCATCTTCGTGGGCGGCGGCGGCTCGGTGCGCATCCCGCGCCTCCTGGGCAGCTCGCGCATGACGGACATGATGCTCACCGGCCGCAGCTTCGATGCCGACGAAGGCCAGGCCTTCGGCCTGAGCAACTACCGCGTCGGCAACGGCCAGGGCCTGGCCCAGGCGATGGGGCTGGGCCTGAAGATCGCGCAGAACGCGCCGCTGTCCAACTACGCCATCACGCAGGCGCTGCCACGCATCGCCGACCTGCCGGCCGCCGATGGCTTGTTCGTCGAGAGCCTGATGTCCAGCATCGCGCAGGGCGACGAGGCGGCCAAGGAGCGCGTGCGCGCTTTCCTGGAAAAGCGCGCCGCCAAGGTGAGCCGGCCGTCATGAACGAAGGCGCCGACGCCACCGGCACGCCGCGCGTGTACGTGCACCGCGTGCAGGTGCACTTCGGCGACTGCGACCCGGCGGGCATCGTCTTCTTCCCGAACTTCGCGCGCTGGATGGACCAGGCCTCGCTGGCCTACTTCATGGCCATGGGGCTGCCGCCGTGGCGCGAGCTCACGGCCACCCGCGGCATCGTCGGCACGCCGGTGCTGGAGACGCACACGCGCTTCATCAACCCGGCCACTTACGGCGAGACGCTGGAGGTGCACACCAGCGTCACGGCCTGGGAGCGCAAGGTCTTCCGCCATCGCCACCAGGTGATGCGCGGCGACTTGCTGCTCTGCGAAGGCACCGAGGTGCGCGCCTTCGTCGTGCACCACCCCGACGACCCGTCGCGCCTGAAGGCCATCCCGCCGCCCGAGGACATCGTGGCGATGTGCCGCTGAATCCCTGTTCCCCCACGCCCACGACCCCAGGAGACACACGATGAGCCTCACCCGTCGACAGACCCTCGCCCTCGGCGCGCTGGCGGCCACCGGAGTGGCCGGCCGCGCCACCGCGCAGGCCCCGGGACTGCCGTTCGATCAGCCGAAGTTCCTGTACGGCTTTCCGGCCGGCAGTGCCGGCGACATCGTCTGCCGCCGCATCGCCGAGCGTGTGGCCGGCACGCCGTATGCCAAGAACGCCGCCATCGTGGAGAACAAGCCCGGTGCCGGCGGCCGCATCGCGCTGGACACGCTGAAGGCCTCGCCCAGCGACGGCTCGGTGCTGTGCATGGGCCCGTACAGCACGGTGTCGATCTACCCGCACGTGTACCGCAAACTCAGCTACGACCCGACGGTGGACTTCCAGCCGGTGTCCACCACGGCCATCATCCACCACGGCTTCGCGGTGGGCCCTGTGGTGCCCGACAGCGTGAAGGACGTGCGCGGCTTCATCGCCTGGGCCAAGGCCAACCCCGACAAGGCCAACTACGGCAGCCCCGCCGCCGGCAGCACGCCGCACTTCCTGGGCGCGCTGCTCGGGCTGAGCCAGAACTTCGAGTTCAAGCACATCCCCTACCGCGGCAGCGTGCCGGGCATCACCGACGTGGTGGGCGGCCAGATCGCCTGCATGTTCACGCCCGGCGGCGACTTCCTGGCCAACCACCGCGCCGGCAAGCTGCGCATCCTGGCCTTCTCGGGCCGCACGCGCCTGCCCTTCGCACCCGAGGTGCCCACCTTCGCCGAGCAGGGCTTCGGCGAGCTCACCACCGAGGAGTGGTTCGGCTTCCACGCTCCGGCGCGCACGCCGATGGCCGTGGTGCAGGCCGCCAACCAGGCCATCAACGCGGCGCTGCGCGACAAGGCGGTGATCGACGGCATCGGCGTCGTGGGCCTCATCGCCCAGGGCAGCACCATCGACGAGATGGCGCGCAGCCAGCGCGCCGAGCTCGAGCGCTGGGGGCCGCTGGTCAAGCGCATCGGGTTCACCGCAGAGAGTTGACCCCCCCCCGCAGCGCCTTCGGCGCGCCCCCCCAGGGGGGCGCCGCCTGCGGCCGGGCGGAGCCCGATCCGTGGCGGCCGCTTGATGGGGCGGCGGGGCCTGGCGGCCTGCCGCTTTCTGGAGGCTATTGGGCGGTCCAGCCGCCGTCCACCGCCCAGGCCACGCCGCGCACGTTGGCGGCGGCCTCGGTGCACAGGAACACCGCCAGCTCGCCCAGCTGCTCGGGCGTGGTGAACTGCAGCGAGGGCTGCTTCTCGCCCAGCAGCGCCACGCGCGCGGCGTCGAGGCTGATGCCCTCGCGCTCGGCGCGCGCATCGATCTGCTTCTGCACCAGCGGCGTCAGCACCCAGCCCGGGCAGATGGCGTTGACCGTCACGCCGGTGGTGGCGAGCTCCAGCGCGCTGGCCTTGGTGAGGCCGACGATGCCGTGCTTGGCGGCCACGTAGGCGCTCTTGGCGGCGCTGGCCACCAGGCCGTGCGCGCTGGCGATGTTGATGATGCGGCCCCAGTTGCGCGCGCGCATGCCCGGGATGGCCAGGCGGCTGGTGTGGAAGGCGCTCGAGAGGTTGATGGCAAGGATCGCGTCCCAGCGTTCAACCGGAAAGTCCTCCACCTTGGCCACATGCTGGATGCCGGCGTTGTTGACCAGGATGTCGACGCCACCCGCAGCTTGCGCTGCGTGGGCCATCATCGCCTCGATCTCGGCCGGCCGGCTCATGTCGGCGCCGTGGTAGTGCACAGGCACGCCCAGCGCCGCCACGCGGGCCGTGGCGCCGTCAACGTCGCCGAAGCCGTTGAGCACCAGGGTCGCGCCCTGGCGCGCCAGGGCGAGCGCGATGCCCAGGCCGATGCCGCTGGTGCTGCCGGTGACGAGGGCGGTCTTGCCGGTGAGGTTCATGCGGGGGATCTCCGTGTCCAAAAAGGGGCTGGCGCGATTGTTCCACCGGCCACCGGACACCCGCCCTGACAAGAAACGATACGCAGCGATACCGCGCCGACAGGACGCCGCGCGCCCTGCCGCCGACCATGGGCACACCTTACACCCACCCCGGAGTTCCCCATGAAGACCTGGATCAAGCGCAGCCTCATCGGCGTGGCCGTTGCCGCCACCCTGCTCGGCGGATTCGCCGCCTACGCCCACCGCGAGCAGGGCCGCCACTTCGGCGCGATGGCCAGCTGGAAGGCTGTCTCGGCCGCCGAGGCCGCGCCGCTGCAGGGCCGGCTGATCGAGCGCGCGGCCCGCAAGCTCGAGCTCGATGCAGCGCAGAAGGCCAAGCTCGCGACGCTGACCGAGCGCCTGCGCGAGACGCGCAACGCCCTGGTGGCCAGCAGTGCCGACCCGCGCGGGGAGTTCAGGGCCGCCATCGCCGGGACCAGCTTCGACCGCGGCCGCGTCAACACGCTGGTGCAGGCGCAGCTGGCGACGGCCGGCGCGCAGAGCCCGGCGCTCATCAACGCCGCGGCCGACTTCTACGACAGCCTGCGCCCGGCGCAACAGGCCGAGTTGCGCGAGATGCTGGACCGGCGCGACGAGGGCGGCGAGCACGGTCGCCACAGCGGCGGCTGAACGCCGGGCCGTAGCATCGCGCCATGACGCCCCCGCCCGCGACCCGCCGGCTGCTGCTCGTCGACGACGACGGGGCGCTGGGCGCGCCGCTGGCGGCGTTCTTCCGCCGCCACGGCATCGAGCTGCAGCAGGCCACGCGCCCCAGCGACGCGCTGGCCCTGCTGCGCACCGGCGGCGCGGACCGCTTCGACGCCGCGCTGCTGGACGTGATGCTGCCCGAGATGGACGGCTTCGAGCTGTGCCGGGTGCTGCGGCGCGAGCCGCCGCCGCTGGGCGCGTTGCCTATCGTGATGCTCACCGCGCGCGGCGACGTGATGGACCGCGTGGTCGGCCTGGAGCTCGGTGCCGACGACTACCTGCCCAAGCCCTTCGAACCGCGCGAGCTGCTGGCGCGGCTGCAGACGGTGTGGCGGCGAAGCGCCGCAAGCGCCTCCACCGCCGCGGCGACGCCCGGCGCACCCGCGCCCCTGTGCTTCGAGCGGCTCGTCATCGACCCCGCCCGCCGCAGCGTGCAGCTCGACGGCCAGGCGGTCGAGCTCACCGGCACCGAGTTCGAGCTGCTGCTGATGCTGGCCGCCGTGCCCGGCCGCGTGTTCAGCCGCGACGACATCCTCAGCCGCCTGCGCGGCCACGCCGCCGAGGACATCCAGAGTCGCGCCGTCGACCTGCTGGTGAGCCGGCTGCGCAAGAAGCTGGAGCCGCTGGACCTGATCCACACGCTGCGCAACGCCGGCTACCTGTTTGCGGGCGTGCGGGTCTGATGGCCGCCTTGGCTGCGCTGCGCCAGGCCGCGCACCGCTTCCGCCACAGCCTGAAGCTGCGGCTGCTGGCCCTGTTCCTGCTGCTGGCGCTGGTGCTGGGCGTGCTGCTGATCGGCACCTTGCAGCGCGCGCTGCAGGGCAGTTGGCAGAGCTACGCCCAGCCGTTGGTGGCCGACTACGTGGACCACTTGGCCGCGGAGATCGGCACGCCGCCCGACCTGGCCCGCGCCCGGGCCATCGCCACGCGGCTGCCGGTGCGCGTGCGCATCGAGGGCCCGGCCTTGCGCTTCGACAGCCACCCCGAACAGGGCCTCGACCACGACCCCCGCGACGACGACGCCGACGAGCGCCACGGCCGGGGCCGCTGGGGCCTCACGCGCACGCTGGCCGACGGCCATGTGCTGCGCTTCAGCCTCCTGGCCCCGCCCGACGAACAGCGGCCGCGCCGCCTGGGCTGGATCGCGCTGGGCGCGCTGGTCTTCATCACCGCGCTGGCTTTCATGGCGATGCGCCGCTTGCTGCGGCCGCTGGACGCCATCGGGGCGGGCGTGGCGGCCTACACCGCAGGCCGGTTCGACCGGCCCATCGCCGCCTTCGCGCCTTATGCCCGCAACGGCCGGCTGCGCGACGACGAGCTCGGCGCCTTGGCCACCCGCATCGATGGCATGGCCGCAAGCCTGGCCGGCATGCTGGAGGCCAAGCGCACGCTGCTGCTGGCCATCAGCCACGAGCTGCGCAGTCCGCTCACGCGCGCGCGGCTGAACGCCGAGCTGCTCGATGACACCCCCGAGCGCACCGCGCTGCTGGGTGACCTGGCCGAGATGCGCGACCTCGTGGCGACGCTGCTCGAGAGCGAACGCCTGCAGCAGGGCCACGCTGCGCTGCAGGCCGCGCCGCTGGACCTGGCGGCGCTGCTGCGCGAGCTGGCCGCCGAAGGCGGCGCGGCGCTGGACATCGCCATCACACCCGCGGAGGCCGAGGTGGACGAAACACGCGTGCGGCTGATGCTGCGCAACCTGCTGGCCAACGCGCGCCGCCACGCGGCGGGTGCGCTACAGCCGCCGCAGCTCTTTCTGCGCGCCCTGGCCGACGGACGCTGGGCGCTCGGCCTGCGCGACCACGGCCCCGGCGTGGCCTTCGACCAGCTCGCGCGACTGGGCGAGCCCTTCCACCGGCCGGACGCCGCGCGCACGCGCAGCGCCGGTGGCGTGGGCCTGGGCCTGCACCTGTGTCGCCAGGTGGCGCAGGCGCACGGCGGCGAGCTGCGCATCCGCAACGCCGGGCCGGGGCTCGAGGTGGCGATGGTGTGGACGCCGCGTCGGGTGGAGCGCGGGGCATAGGTACTGCTCGGCAGACAGGATCACCGTGTCGATCTGCCCCGCCTTCTCGACGAACACCGGTTCGCGCTTGGCCTGGGCGCAGAGGCTGCCAAACCGGTTCTTGGCCTCGGTGGCGGTGACGCGCATGTTGAGCTCCGGCAGTTGCTGGCTCTTTTAGCCATTGAATCGCAAGCGCTTGGCGGCCTCAAGGCAAGTCCACACGGCCTGCGCGAAAGTCGCGCGGAGCCATCCCGTAGCGCCGCCGGAACTGTTCGCCGAAGTTGGAGAGTGTGGGGAAGCCGCAGGCCTGCGCGATGTGCGCGATCGGTTCGGTGCCCTGAATCAGCCGCAGGGCCGCCCAGCCGCAGCGGGCATCGTTCACGTAGGTGGTGAAGCTCTTGCCCACCTCGCGCCGGAAGAAACGCCCGAAGGCCGCGGGGCTGACATGCGCCACCGCGGCGGCCTCGTCCACAGACAGTTCGTCGGCCAGATGCGACTCGATCCAGTTGAGCACGCGGTCCATGCGCTGCGGGCTCGGGCCGGCCCGCACGGCTGCCCCAGGGGACGGGGGCAGGCTTGTCGACAAGGCCCGCAGATCAGCGGCGCCGGCCAGCAGACAGCCCAGCACCTCGATGAGCACGGCCACGCGGCGCTGGGCCGTCGACCCGGGCAACCGGGCCAGCAGGCCTTGCACCTCGATGCGCGTGGCGCCCAGCACCTCCACGCCGGGTGCGGCCTGCGCCAGCAGCGGGGCCACGGCCTTGAGCTCCGGCAGACCGCAGCGCAACGGCCAGTCGGGCGGGAACTGCAGCACCGTGGCGGCGCACCCTTCAGCCGACCGCACGCCCCGACTGGCCCACAGGTGGGGCGTTTCGCTGCCCACCAGCACCAGGTCGCCATCGAAGAAGGGCTCCACGCTGTCGCCCACCCAGCGCAGACCCTGACCACGCTCGATCCAGGTCAGCTCGAAGTGCCCATGGCGGTGCAGGCCGCCGCTGAACAGGGGCAGCGCCAGGTGCATGCAACGCAGCGATTCCTCGGCGTGGTGTATCGGCTCGCGGGCGATCCTCATGGTTGGGCCAGGGTCTGGAAGAGAACCGGGCTTACCCCGATCCACAGAGTTTGAAAACCGTCATTCAGGGCCCGAGATCAGGCTGAAATGGGCGCCCGTCGCCGCGAGACTACCGGTTTTCATCCGGGATCACCGCCGATGAGCAGCGACTGGTGGCGCGGCGCCACCCTCTACCAGATCTACCCGCGCAGCTACGCCGACGCCAACGGCGACGGCGTGGGCGACCTGGCCGGCGTGACGGCGAGGCTGCCGTACGTGGCGAGCCTGGGCGTCGACGGCATCTGGCTCTCGCCCTTCTTCCCGAGCCCCATGCGCGACTTCGGCTACGACGTGGCCGACCACCTGGGCGTCGACCCGATGTTCGGCACCGGTGCCGACTTCGACGCCCTGCTGGCCGAGGCCCACCGGCTGGGCCTGAAGGTGGTGATCGACCAGGTCTGGAGCCACACCGCCGCCGAGCACCCCTGGTTCCAGGAAAGCCGCGCCAGCCGCGACAACCCCAAGGCCGACTGGTACGTGTGGGCCGATGCCAAAGCCGACGGCAGCCCGCCCAACAACTGGCAAAGCTGGATGGGCGGCCCGGCCTGGCGCTGGGAGCCGCGGCGGCAGCAGTACCACCTGCACAACTTCCTGCCGCAGATGCCCGACCTGAACTTCCACTGCGCGGCGGTGCAGGACGCGGTGCTGGATGTCGCCCGGCACTGGCTGGACCGCGGCGTCGACGGCTTCCGGCTGGACACCGCGAACCTGTACTTCCACAGCCGCGGCCTGCACGACAACCCGCCGATGCCGTACGGCCCCGAAGGCCAGCGCGGCGATGCGCCGGTGCTGATGCAGCAGCACCTGCACAACGCCGACCAGCCCGAGGCACCGGCCTTCTTCGAGCGGCTGCGTGCGTTGATGGACGGCTATGGCGCAGGCGGCGAAAGCCGCATGGCCGTGGCCGAGATCGGCGGCGCCGAGCCCCTGCCCACCATGGTGGCCTACACGCAGGGCGCGCAGCGGCTGCACACCGCCTACTCGTTTGCCTTCCTGGGTGACCGGCCCGATGCCGCGCAGGTGCTGCGCTGCCTGGCGCCCTGGACCGAAGGCGCGGGCCGGCAAGCCTGGCCGAGCTGGGCCTTCTCGAACCACGACGCGCCGCGCGTGGCCTCGCGCTGGGGCCGCGGCGCGGCGGGGGCCTTCGCCTTTGGTGGTGGCGCCGAAGCCGGGCCTGCGGCCACCGGGGCCACGCCCGTCACCTGGCTGGCGCTGCTGCTGGCCTTGCGCGGCACGGTCTTCCTGTACCAGGGCGAAGAGCTGGGCTTGCCGCAGAGCACCCTGGCCTTCGACGACATTCGCGATCCCTACGGCCTGGCGAACTGGCCGCTGAACCCGGGCCGCGATGGCTGCCGCACGCCATTTCCCTGGCAGGCCGAGGCACCCCAGCACGGCTTCAGCAGCGCGGCTCGCACCTGGCTGCCGGTGGACCCGGCCCACGTGCCGCTGGCCGTGGACCGCCAGGAGGCCGACCAGGCGTCGACCCTGCACGCCACGCGGCGCCTGCTGGCCTTGCGGCGCGCCCACCCTGCGATGCGCCTGGGCGAGATCGACGCCCTGGTGACCGACGGCGACGTGCTGGTGCTGCGCCGCCAGCACACCGATGCCCGCGGCACCGACGCGCTGTGGCTGGCCTTCAACCTGGGTGCCAGCTCGGCCATGCTGCCCTTGCCGGCCGCCGTGGCCCCCGGTACCAAGCCGCTGTTCGTGCACGGCGGCGCCGCGCTGCGCGGCGCGCAGCTGCACCTGCCCCCGGGCGCGGTGATGGTCGCGCCGCTGGCCTGAGCCCTTGCCCATTTGCCTCGTCATGACCTCCTCACTCGCCACCATGAATCACACCGCCCTCTGGCCCGATCTCGACAGCCCGTACGCGCTGCAGCCCGCAAAGATCGACAGCTTCCGCCGCGACGGCTGCATCAAGCTCAAGCAGGTGCTCGCGCCCGACACGCTGGCGCACTTCGGGGCCGAGATCACGCGGCTGACCATCGACCTCAACACCGAGAGCCGCCCGCTGGCCGAGCGCAGCACCTACGACCGGGCCTTCCTGCAGGTGATGAACCTGTGGGAGAAGAGCGCGCTGGTGGCCCGCTTCGTGATGGGCCAGCGGCTGGCGCGCATCGCGGCCGATCTGCTGGCGGTGCGCGGCGTGCGCCTGTACCACGACCAGAGCCTGTACAAAGAGCCCGGCGGCGGCATCACGCCCGCGCATGCCGACCAGTACTACTGGCCGCTGGCCAGCGACCGCACCATCACCGCCTGGATCCCCCTGCAGGCGGTGCCCACCGAGATGGGCCCGCTGGGCTTCTACGCCGGCAGCCAGGGCGTGGCCTTCGGGCGCGACCTGGGCATCAGCGACGAGAGCGAGGCCAGAATCAGCGAGAACATGGCCCGCCACGGCTTCCCCTTCGAGGTGGGGCCCTTCGACCTGGGCGAGGTGAGCTTCCACCTGGGCTGGACCTTCCACAAGGCCGGGCCGAACGTCAGCGACCGGCCGCGTTCGGTGATGACGGTCATCTACATGGACGCCGACATGCGCCTCGTGCCCGCGCTCAACGCCATCCAGGCCAACGACCGCGACCAGTGGTGCCCCGGGGCGCGCGAGGGCGAGGTCATCGCCACGCGCAAGAACCCGGTGATCTGGTCGCGCTGAGCAGCCAGCCTGTGGCCACGTTTGCATGGGTGGGTGCCGCCGACATCGGCGACGGGCGCGGCCATCAACCTGGCGCCGGTGCAGCGACCTGACCCATGATGTTCCGCACCCTCGAAGTCTCGGACCCGGCCCTGGCGCCACCCGGCCTGCGCTTCGTCACCGTCAAGAGTGCGGCGCTGGGCCAGCGGGCCGATGTGCTGCTGTTCGTGCCGCCGCAGGCCGCTGCGCTGCAGGGCGTGCCGCTGGTGCTGCTGCTGCACGGCGTGCACGGCTCGCACTGGGCCTGGGCCTTCCAGGGTGGCGCGCACCTCACGGCGCAGCGGCTCATCGACGCGGGCGAGATCCCGCCGATGGTGCTGGCCATGCCCAGCGACGGGCTGTGGGGCGATGGCTCGGGCTACGTGTGCCATGCCGAGCAAGACTTCGAACGCTGGATCGTCGACGAGGTGCCGGCCGTAGCACGCGCCGCCAGCAGCGCGTGCACCGTGGCTTCGCCGCTGTGTATCGCGGGCCTGAGCATGGGTGGCTTCGGCGCGCTGAGGCTGGCCGGCCGGCACCCGCAGCGCTTCGTGGCAGCGGCCGGGCACTCGTCGGTGACCGAAGCAGGGCAACTCGACGCACTGATGGTGGAATCTCGCAGCGGCTGGGCCGCGGCGCCCGCAGACCGCAGCGTCATCGCCTCGCTCCGCTGTGCCGACGCGCCGCTGCCCGCCTTGCGCTTCGACTGCGGGCGCGACGACCCCTTCATCGCCGCCAACCGCCAGCTGCACGCCGAACTGCAGGCCGCCGGCATCGCGCACGACTACGCCGAGCACGACGGCGGCCACGGCTGGGCCTACTGGGCGCAGCACCTCGAAGACACGCTGCGCTTCTTCGGCCGCACCCTCACGAACCGGAACCCGACACCATGAAGCCGTTGGCGCTGAATCTGCTGGCCCTGGCGCTGGCCTTGGTCGCCACCGCCAGCGCTGCCGCCGGCCGCGGGGAGCTCACGCGCCACGTCAACCCCTTCATCGGCACCGACGGCACCGGCCACGTCACGCCGGCCGCGATGGTGCCCTTCGGCATGGTGGCCCCCGGCCCCGACAACACCGACCGCGGCTGGAGCTACAGCAGCGGCTACCAATACCGCGCGCCGCGCATCCTGGGATTCTCCAACACGCACATCAGCGGCGCCGGCATTCCCGAGCTGGGCGACGTGCTGCTGATGCCCGCCGCCGGCACGCGCTGGTCGGCGCAAAGCACCGACTTCTCGGCCGCCCCCGACAAGAAGACGGAAAGCGCGAAGCCCGGCGTCTACCGCGTCACGCTGCCGGGCCACGGTGTGCGCGTGGAACTCACCGCCACGCAGCGCGTGGCCGTGCACCGCTACACCTTCACGCAGGGCGGCCGCGTGCAAGTGCTGGTGGACCTGCAGCACGGGCTGCTGTTCGGTGACGGCCCGCGCGTCACACAGGCCACGTCCAGCGTGGATGAAGCGCGTGGTGAGCTCACCGGCACCACGCACGCGAAGAACTGGGTCGAGCGCGAGGCCTCGTTCATCGTGCGCTTCGACCGGCCCATCGCGCGCGTGACCACGCTGCCGCCGCGCGCTGGCGACAAGGCCGCGCGTTATGTGCTCGACTTCGACCTCGCGGCGGGCCGCGTGCTGCACGCCCGCGTGGCGCTGTCCACGGTGGACGTGGCCGGCGCGCGCCGCAACCTGGCGGTGGACGAGGCCCAGCCCTTCGACGCCGTGCGCGCCGCCACCCATGCGCAGTGGCAGGCGCTGCTGTCGCGCATCGAGATCGATGCCGACCCGCACTTCAAGACCATCTTCTACTCGGCGCTGTACCGCACGCTGCTGCACCCCAGCGACATCGCCGACGCCGACGGCCGCGTGCGCGGCCCCACGGGCCAGGTGATGGCCGCGCCGGGCGGCGTGTACTACAGCACCCTCAGCCTGTGGGACACCTTCCGCGGCGTGCACCCGCTCCTCACGCTGCTGGTGCCCGAGCGCGTGCCCGGCTTCGTCAACACGATGCTGGCCCACCAGCGCGCGATGGGCTACCTGCCGTTGTGGACAGCCTGGGGCCGCGAAACGCACACGATGATCGGCAACCCGGCGCTGCCCGTCATCGCCGACGCGGTGGCCAAGGGCTTGCACCGCCAGGGCACAAGTTTCGACCTGCAGGCCGCGCTGCGGGCGATGGTTGAGACCTCCACGCGGCCGCGGCCGAACGCGCCCGCCTGGGCGCAGCGCGACTGGGGCGCCTACGAGCAGTTCGGCTACATCCCTCTGGACAAGATCAGCAACGAATCGGTGAGCAAGACGCTCGAACTCGGCATCGGCGACGACGCCGTGGCCCGCGTGGCGCGCGCCGCAGGCCAGCCCGAGGTGGCCGAGCGCTTTGCGCGCCGCGCCCAGGGCTGGCGCCAGCTGTGGGACGCACAGACGCAGATGATGCGCGGCAAGGACAGCGCCGGCCGCTGGCGCGAGCCCTTCGACCCGCTGGTGCCCACGAGCCCGATGAACAACCCCGGCGACTACACCGAGGCCAACGCCTGGCAGTACACGCTGACCCCGGCGCTGCACGACCCCGACGGCCTCGTGGCGCAGATGGGCGGCGCGGCGGCCTTCGAGGCCTGGCTGGACCGCTTCTTCAGCGTGCAGGCTCCCGGCGTCAACAAGCACCTGGGCCAGGAGGCCCTGATCGGCCAGTACGCCCACGGCAACGAGCCCAGCCATCACATCGCCTACCTCTATGCCTGGACGGCCGCGCCCGAGAAGGGCGCCGCGCTGATCCGCCGCATCGTACGCAGCTTCTACGGCAGCGGGCCCGACGGCATCATCGGCAACGACGACTGCGGGCAGATGAGCGCGTGGCTGGTGCTGTCCACGCTGGGCTTCTACCCGGTGGTGCCAGCCTCGGGCAGCTACGTGGCGGGTGCGGTGCTGGTGCGTCGCGCCACGCTGGCGCGGGCCGATGGCACGCGGCTCACCATCGTGCCCGGCCGGCGCCCCGGCGTGTGGCTGGACGGGCAGCGCATGGATCCGAAAGCCCTGCCGCACGCCGCGCTGCTGCAGGCGCGCCAACTGGAAGTGGGAGCCGCACGATGAACAAGCATTGGCAAGCCCTTCTCGCCGGGGCCCTGCTGGCGGCCGCGGTGCTGCCCGCGGCAGCGCAGCCGCGTGGCCTGAAACTGCACGTGCCTTCGCCCGACTGGCGCGACCAGGTCATCTACTTCGTGCTCACCGACCGCTTCGACGACGGCAACCCGCGCAACAACGAGCAGGGCCTGGGCGAGCACGACGCGCGCGACGGCAACAAGTACAGCGGCGGTGACATCGACGGCATCCGCCGCCGGCTCGACTACATCCAGGCCCTGGGCGCCACGGGCGTGTGGCTGACGCCACCCGTGCTGAACCAGTGGCACGACCGCACGCACGGCTACTGGGGCTACCACGGCTACTGGGCCAGCCACTTCAAGCGCATGGATCCGCACATGGGCACGCTGGCCGACTACCAGCGCCTGTCGGATGCGCTGCACCGCCGGGGTATGGTCCTGGTGCAGGACGTGGTGGTCAACCACACCGGCAACTTCTTCAGTTATGGGCCCGGCTGGCGTGCCGATGACCCCACGGCCGACTTCCGGCCCAACACCGGCTCGCGTCCGATGCTGCGGCCGCTGCAGGCCCCCTTCCACCTGAACGACCCACGGCGTGCCGAGGACCGCCGCGCCGGCATCTACCACTGGACGCCCGACATCCGCGACGTGACGGTGCGCGACGAGGAGATGAACTTCCAGACCTCGGGCCTGGACGACCTGAACACCGAGAACCCGCGCGTGCGGCGCGCCCTGCGCGACAGCTTCGGCTTCTGGGTGCGCGAGGTGGGCGTGGACGCCTTCCGCATCGACACCGCCTACCACGTGCCGCCCGGGTTCTTCGAGGACTTTCTCTACGCCACCGACCCGAAGGCCCCGGGCGTGGCGCACGTGGCGCGGCGCACCGGGCGCCAGGACTTCTTCGCTTTCGGCGAAGGCTTCGGCATCGACGGCCCCGGCGAGACCCGCTACCAGCGCAAGCTGGAGAGCTACATCCGCGGCGAGGACGGCCGCCAGCGCCTGGGCGGCATGCTCAACTTCCCGCTCTACGCGGGCCTCGTGGACGTGTTCGCGCGCGGGCGCGCGCCGGCCGAGCTGCAGCGCCGCGTGCAGGACATGGTGGCCGCCGATGTGCGCGGCATCGACCCTCGGCGCCTGCCCAGCTTCATCGACAACCACGACGTCGACCGCTGGCTGGCCGTGAGTGGCGAGCCCGCCATGAAGCAGGCCCTTTTGGCCCTGATGACGCTGCCCGGCATCCCGGTGCTGTACTACGGCACCGAGCAGGGACTGGTGGCGCAGCGCGCCTCGATGTTCGCGGCCGGCTGGGGCTCGGGCGGGCGCGACCGCTTCGACACGCAGGCCCCGCTGTTCCGCTACACGCAGGCGGCGGTGGCGCTGCGCAAGGCCAACCGCGGCTTCTCGCGCGCGCTGCCGCAGCCGCTGCAGGCCGGCAGCGCCGGGCCGGGCGTGCTGGCCTGGCGCAACGTGCACGAGGGGCAGTCACGCATCGTGCTGTTCAACACGGCGGATGCGCCGCGTTTCGCCGACAACCTGGAGGTCGGCGCGCCCCAGGCGCGGCTGCGGCGGCTGTTCGACATCCACGCCGACACGCCCGCAGCGCTGCCGTCGGAACTGCAGGCCGATGCCCAGGGCCGCTTGCACCTGAGCCTGCCGCCGCGCAGCGGCACGGTGTGGGCCGTGGAAGCCGCCCCGGCACCAGCAGGGCCCACCATCGCCCAGCGCCCGACGCTCGACGCCCTGCCCGCCGAGGCGGCGCAGGGTGACTTCAGCGTCACCGGCCGCGCCGAGCCCGGCGCGCTGCTGGACGTGGTCGTCGACGGCGATGCCGCCCGCGCCCAGCGCGTGGTGGCCGCAGCCGACGGCCGCTTCAGCGCCCGCATCGACACCCGCCGCATGACCGACCCGGCCCAGCTGCACCGCCTGGTGCTGCGCGCAGCCGGCAGCGGCACGCCGCTGGATGCCAGCGTGAGCGAGGCCACCACCTTCCGCGTGGCGCTGCCCTGGCGCGTGCGGGCCGACGTGCCGCAGCCCCCGATGACGGGCGGCGGCGGCCCGCAAGGCCGCTACGTCTACCCCACGCACGAGAGCTACACCCGCCAGATGGACCTGCGGCGCACGCGTGTGCTGTCGGCCGGTGGCGCGCTGCGCCTCGAGCTGGAGATGGCCGACCTCACGCGCGTCTGGGGCCCGGCCAACGGCTTCGACCACGTGGCTTTTTCTGTCTTCGTCGAACTGCCCGGCCGCAGCGATGGCGAGCGCGCGATGCCGGGCCAGGATGCCGAGCTGCCTGAGGGCATGCGCTGGCACCTGCGGCTGCGCGCGCACGGCTGGAGCAACGCGCTCTTCGGGCCCGAAGGTGCCGACGCCCGTGCCGACGGCCGCAGCATCACCCCCGCCGCCAAGATCAGCACAGACGCCGCCACGCGCACCGTGCGCTTCACCATCCCCAGCGAAGCGCTGGGCGACCCGGCCAGCCTGAGCGGCGCCCGCGTGTTCGTGAGCACCTGGGACTGGGACGGCACCTGGCGACCGCTGGCGCTCGAGGCCGGCAGCTTCATCGTCGGCGGTGGCGACCCGAAGGCGCCCAAGCTGTGGAGCGCCAGCCCCGTGATCACATTGCCCTGAAGCAGCCCGATGCGCTGTGCCCAGCAGCGCCTGTCACCGGCTTGCCTGTCCTGCTGAGCTTGCCCACCGGGGCGTCGGCATGGCCTTGCCGTCGGGCATCGCCACGTTCAGGCGCGCCTGGCGCCGCGCCAGCGCGACAGCCACAGGGCGTTGCTCACCACCAGCACGCTGCTCATCGCCATCGCCCCGCCGGCAATCACCGGGCTCAGGTGGCCCAGCGCCGCCGCCGGGATGCCCACGGCGTTGAAGGCGAAGGCCCAGAACAGGTTCTGGCGGATCTTGGCGTGCGTGCGGCGGCTCACGTCGATGGCGTCGGCCACGGCGCGCGGATCGCCGCGCAGCAAGGTGATGCCGGCGGCGTGCAGTGCCACGTCGCTACCGCCGCCCTCGGCCGGCGCCATCGCGATGCCGACGTCGGCCGCGGCCAGCGCCGGTGCGTCGTTCACGCCGTCGCCCACCATGGCCACGGCGGCGCCCTGGGGCAGCCCCGTCCGCAGCGCAGCCAGCTGGCGCGCCTTGTCGGCCGGCAGCACCTCGGCATGCACCTCGGCGATGCCGAGCTCGGCCGCGAGATGGTTCGCCGCCCCGGCGTTGTCGCCGCTGATGAGCACCGACCGCACGCCCTGGCGGGCCAGCGTGGCCACGGCCTCGGCAGCGCCGGGCTTGGCACGGTCGCCGAAGGCCAGCCAGCCGGCCAGCCGCAGCGTGCCGCCGTCCTCCAACGCCAGCAGCGAGGCGCTGCGCCCCTGCGCCTGCTGCGCCTGCAGCGCGGGCACCAGCGCGTCGATCGGCACGCCCAGCTCGCGCATCCAGCGCTCGCTGCCCAGGCAGGCCCGGCGGCCCCCGATGAGCCCTTCCACGCCGCGGCCGGGCACCACCTTCACGCCCTCCGCGGCGGCCACCGGCCCCGGCGCGGCCTCGATCACCGCGCGCGCCAGCGGGTGCGTGCTGGCCGCCTGCAAGGCCGCCGCAGCGGCCAGCACGGCGGCCTCGTCACCCTGCACCACGCCGCGCGCCACCACGCGCGGCCGGCCTTCGGTGAGCGTGCCGGTCTTGTCCCAGGCCACCACGCGCACGGCGTGCGCGCGCTCCAGCGCCTCGGCGTCCTTCACGAGCACACCGCGCCGCGCCGCCACGCCGGTGCCGGCCATGATGGCTGCCGGGGTGGCCAGCCCCAGCGCGCAGGGGCAGGCGATGACGAGCACACTCACCGCGTTGAGCACGCCGGCCGTCCAGTCGCCGCCCAGCAGGCCCCAGCCCAGCAGCGTCAGCAGCGCCACGGCCACCACCACCGGCACGAACACGGCGCTGACGCGGTCCACCAGGCGCTGGATGGGCGCCTTGCGGCCCTGGGCGTTCTCGACCAGCCGCACGATGCGCGACAGCAGGCTCTCGGCGCCCAGCGCGGTGGCGCGCAGCAGCAGCAGGCCCTCGCCGTTGAGGCTGCCGCCGGCGACGCGGTCGCCCAGGCCACGCGGCACGGGCAGGCTCTCGCCGGTGAGCAGGCTCTCGTCGACGGCGCTCACGCCCTCGATCACGACGCCGTCGGCCGGCACGCGTTCACCGGCGCGCACCACGACCAGGTCGCCGCGCACGAGCTCGGCCACCGGCACGTCGCGCTCCGCGCCGTCGCGCCGCACGCGCGCCACCTCAGGCCGCAGTGCGCGCAGGGCCTGCAGCGCCGCGGTGGTGCGGCGGCGCGCGCGGGCCTCCAGCCACTTGCCCAGCAGCACCAGCGTGATGACCACGGCCGAACTCTCGAAGTACAGCGCGTGCTCGTCGCCCACCACCCGCCACTGCCACAGGCTCAGGCCGTAGGCGGCGCTGGTGCCCAGGCTCACGAGCAGGTCCATGTTGCCGGTGCCGGCGCGCAGCGCCGCCCAGCCGGCGCGGTAGAAGCGCGCGCCGAGCACGAACTGCACCGGCGTGGCCAGCAGCCACTGCAGCCAGGCCGGCAGCATGGCGGCGTGCATGGCGCCTTCGCCGGCCAGCGGCCACAGCAGCATGGGCGCCAGCAGCGGCGCGCTCAGCAGCGCCGCGGCGAGCACGCGCCAGCCCTCGCCCAGGCGCCGCCCCGCCGCAGGCCGCAGGGCCGCGGCGGTGTCGCGCTCGGCGCCATAGCCCGCCGCGCGCACGGCCTGCAGCAGGGCGGCGTCGGTGTCGGGCGCGGCGGCGGCACCGGCCACGCGCACCTGCGCCGTCTCGGTGGCCAGGTTGACGCTGGCCTCGACCACGCCCGGCACGCCGCGCAGCGCCTGCTCGACGCGGCCCACGCAGCTGGCGCAGGTCATGTCGTGCACGGCCAGCAGCAGCGTGTGCGTGGGCAGCGCGTAGCCGGCCTGCTCGACGGCGCGCTCCAGCGCCAGCGCGTCGAAGCCGAGGACGGGCCGCACCTGCAGCGTCTCGGTGGCCAGGTTGACGGTGGCCTCGGCCACCCCGGGCACGCCGAGCGCGGCCCGCTCGACGCGCGTGCTGCACGAGGCGCAGCTCATGCCCGCAACGGGGAAGTGCAGCGCCAAGGCTTGCGCCGCATCAGCCTCGGGGGTCGGGGTCGGTGGCACAGTGGCCTCATTGTCCCAGTCGACCTTGGATCATGACTTACACGTTCTCGGTTCCCAGCCTGTCTTGCGGCCACTGCGTGCGCGCCGTCACCGAGGCCGTGAAGGCCGCCGACCCCGCCAGCCAGGTGAAAGCCGATCCCGCCACCCGCCAGGTGGAGGTGAGCTCCACGCTCCCGCGCGAGGCCGTGGCGGCGGCGCTGGCCGAGGCCGGCTACGCCCCGGCCTGAGCCCAGCGGAGCGCGCTGGCTACACTTCGCGCCCCCATGCCTGACGCCGCGCCCGCCGATGGCCCCGAGAGGGCCATCCACATCACCGACATCGAGGCCGCCATCAACTGGTGGCGCGAGCGCTCGCCCTCGCCCGACGGCGTGAGCCTCAGCCCCGAGGTGCGCGCCCTGGCCGAGGTCTACGGCCTGCTCGTCTGGCACCGCGAGGTGCTGGCCGACGAGCGCACCATGCCGCGCAAGGCGCAGGAGGCGTGGCTGGCCTGGTACACCACCACGCCCGACGCGCCCTGCATCGCCATCTGCTCCACCAGCCAGGGCGACGACACCTGCAAGGGCTGCGGGCGGCGCTTCGCCGAGGTGCAGCACTGGCCGGCCTACACGCCGGGCCAGAAACGTGCCGTGTGGCGCCGCATCACGCAGGAGGGCACGGCCTGGCGCTTCAACCGCTACGCCGAGCGCGCCCGCCAGGCCAGCGGCGAGGATCACCCCGACCCGCGACGCTTCCGGGCCCCGGAAGCCGCACCTTGAGCGGCATCGAGGGCTGGCGCGACAGCGCGCGCCGCATCGTGCCCCTGGCCTGGCCGGTGTTCGTGGGCCAGATCTCGGTGCTCGCCTTCGGCACCATCGACACCCTCTTCGTCGCCCGCTACACGGCCGGCGACCTGGCCGCGCTGGCCGTCGGTGCGGCGGCCTACATCACGGTGTTCATCGGCTTCATGGGCGTGCTGATGGCGCTGTCGCCCATCGTCGGCCAGTTGCACGGTGCCGGCCGCCACGCCGAGGCCGGCCGGCAACTGCACCAGGCGCTGTGGCTGGGCGCCGCGCTGGCGCTGCTGGGCAGCGCGCTGCTGGCCCTCCCCGCGCCCTTCCTGGCGCTGGCGCGCGCCACGCCCGAGGTGGCCGAGCGCGTGCGCGGCTACCTGCTGGCACTGGCCTTCTCGCTGCCGGCCTCGCTGCTGTTCACCCTGTTCCGCGCCTTCAACACGGCGGTGTCGCGGCCCAAGGTGGTGATGGCCATCCAGCTCGGCGGCCTGGCGGCCAAGGTGCCGCTGTCGGCGGCGCTGGTGTTCGGCGTGCCGGCGCTGGGCGTGCCGGCGCTCGGCGTGGTGGGCTGCGGCATCGCCACCGCCATCGCCATGTGGCTGCAGGTGCTGCTGGCCTGGCGCGTGCTGCGGCACGACGCCTTCTACGACCGCTACGCGATCTGGGGCCGCAGCCTGGACCGCCCGGCGCGCGCGCCGCTGGCGGCGCAGCTGCGGCTGGGCGTGCCGCTGGGCCTGTCGATCCTGGTGGAGGTGACGGGCTTCGCCTTCATGGCGCTGTTCATCGCACGGCTGGGCACCACCGCCGTGGCCGGGCACCAGCTGGCCGTCAACCTGGTGAGCCTGATGTTCATGCTGCCGCTGGCCATCGGCAACGCCAGCAGCACGCTGGTGGCGCAGGCCGTGGGCGCCGGCCGGCACGACGAGGCGGCGCGACTGGGCTGGCACGCGCTGACGATGGGCACGCTGCTGGCCCTGGCTTTGGGGCTGCTGGTGTTCGTGCTGCGTCGCCCGGTGCTGGGTCTTTACACGGGCGACGCCGCCGTGCTGGCGGCTGCGTTGCCGCTGGTGGCCTGGCTGGCGGTGTTCCACGCCGCCGACGCGGCACAGACCATCGCCGCCTTCGTGCTGCGGGCCTACAAGATCACCGTCGTCTCGGTGGTCATCTATGTCGCGGCGCTGTGGGGCGTGGGGCTGGGCGGCGGCTACTGGCTGGCCTTCGACGTCGGCGGTCACACCCCGCCGGCACTGCGCGGCGCGCCCGGCTACTGGTTCGCGTCGACCGCGGGGCTGGTGGTGGCGGCCGTGGCGCTCAGCGCCGTGCTGGCCTGGGTGCTCAGACGGCCGCGGGCGGCACCGCCGGCAGGCTGATCACGAAGCGGCTGCCGCCGCCCTCGCGCGGCTCGCAGCGGGCGCCGCCGCCGTGGCGCTCGGCAATCTGCCGCACCAGCGCCAGGCCGAGGCCGACGCCGCCCTCGCGTTCGGCGTGGCCGGGCATGCGGAAGAAGGGCTCGAAGATGCGCTCGCGCAGCGCCTCGGGCACGCCGGGGCCGCGATCGGCCACCGTCAGCTCGGCGCCGCCGTCGGCACGGCGTGCCACACGCAACTCCACGCCGGCCCCGGCGTAGCGGCGTGCGTTCTCGAGCAGGTTGCGCAAGGCACGGCGCAGCAGCCGCTCGTCGCCACGCAGCAGCAGATCGTCGCCTTCGGCGCTGGCACCGACGCGGGCCGCTTCCTCGACGGCCAGCGCCAGCAGAGCCACCGGCTGCGCGGTGTCGACCGTGGTCTGCGCGTCGAGCCGGCTGGCCAACAGCACCTCCTCGACCAGCGTGTCGAGCTCGGCGATGTTGGCGTCGATCTCGCGCTTCAGGCGCGCCCGTTCGGCGGGCGGCGCCTCGTCGAGCAGGGCCATCGCCATCTTCAGCCGCGCCAGGGGACTGCGCAATTCGTGGCTGGCGTTGGCCAGCAGGTTCTGGTGCGATCGCAACAGGGCCTCGATGCGCGCCGCGGCCCGGTTGAAGCTGCCGGCCACGGCCGCAACCTCGTCACGCCCGCCCTCGTCGACGCGGCGGTTGAGCTGCCCGGCGCCGAAGGCCTCGACGCCGGCCTGCAGCGCCTCAAGCCGCCGCGTCAGACGGCGCACCACGGGCCAGGCGCCCGCGGCCACGGCGGCAAACAGCACGGCCAGCAGGGCCACGAGGCCGAGACCGTCGGGCCACGGCCCGCGCCCGCCGGGCAGCCAGCCCGGCGGCTGCGACAGCGGCGGCCCCATGCCCTTGAGCACGATGCGCGCGCGCGGCTGGGGCACCCAGAGCGTGCGGCCGTCGTCCAGCCGCACGGCACGAAGCCGCTCGCGCGCCTCGGGGCGGTCGAGGCCCCGGCGCAGGAAAGCCTCGGTGACGGCGATGCGGCTGCCGTCGGGCGCGTCCAGCGCCAGCGGCCGGCGCAGCTTCAGCGCCCACTCCTCCAGGGCCCGCGCCTGCTCGGCGACCGGGGCATCGGCTGCGGGCAGCGTGGACTGCAGCAGGTCGGCCCAGGCCGCCACGCGCTCCTGCACGATGCGTTCGTTGCGCTCGCGCTGCTCCTCAAGGTGGCGCTGCACCAGCCAGCCCGAGACCAGCGCGAACAGCGCCAGCGCGGCCACCACCGTGAGCCAGATGCGGAGGTACAGCGAGCGCATCGCGGTGCGTCAGCCCGTTCCCCGGCCAGGGTGAACCGGCTCTGCCGGGCACGCCAATCCCAGCAGAAGGCGGCGAGCGACCCGAGCCATAGGGCTCATGTCTCGGTGTCCTGCTTGCGGGCGAACAGATAGCCGGCGCCCCGGACGGTCAGCACGCGGCGCGGGTTCTTGGGGTCGTCTTCGATGACGGCACGGATGCGCGAGATGTGCACGTCGATGCTGCGGTCGTAGGCGTCCAGCGGGTGGCCCTTGAGCGCGTCCATGATCTGGTCGCGGCTGAGCACGCGGCCCGGCGCGCGGGCCAGCACCGTCAGCAGCTCGAACTGGTGGCTGGTCAGGTCGCAGGGCTGGCCGTCGAGCCGGGCCAGGCGCGCGCCCATGTCGACCTCAAGGCGGCCGAAGCGCAGCACCTCGTCATCGCCCGGTTCGGGCGCGGCGCGGCGCAGCAGCGCCTTCACGCGCGCCAGCAGTTCGCGGGGCTCGAAGGGCTTGCCGAGGTAGTCGTCAGCGCCCAGCTCCAGGCCGACGATGCGGTCGGTGGGTTCTCCGCGGGCCGTGAGCATCAGCAGCGGCAGGCGGCGCGTGCGGCGGTCGGCGCGCAGTTCGCGCGTGAACGCCAGACCGTCGCCATCGGGCAGCATCAGGTCCAGCACCAGCGCGTCGTAGGCGCCCTGCTTCAGGCGCTGGCGGCCGGCCGCCAGCGAGCCGGCGGTGTCAACCTCGAGGCCGTTGGAACGCAGGTACCCGCCCACCATGTCGGACAGGCGCAGGTCGTCGTCGATCAACAGCAGTCGCGGGGTCATCGGTGCGTGCGGCGTTCGCGGGCTCTCACGAGAAAGCCCCGGCGCGCGAACGCCGGGGCAAACGGGCCGGGAAGAGGTCGCCCCGTACGAGGAATCAACGATAACGGCAGCCGTCAGCCCTGCGGGCGCTCCAGCTGGCGCCGCTCGCGCTGGTGGCGCTCCATCAGGTCGCGGCGCTGCGCCATGCGCTCGGCCAGCTTCTGGCGCTGCTGCGGGGTGAGCACGCGGCTCACATCGAGCATCAGCTGCGTCATGCGCTTGCTGGCGCTGTCGTGGCGGGCCAGCATCTGCTGGCGCAGCGCTTCAGCAGCACGGGCGTCGACGGTGGGCTGGGCGAACAGCGCCATCGCCTGCTCGCGCAGGCCGCGGCCGGACTCTCGCTCGGCGCGCAGTTCACGCTGCGCGGCATCCACCAGGGCCCGGATCTGCGTGCGCTGCTCGGGCGTGGCGTCGACCGCGTCGAGCAGGCGGCCGGCCCTGCGCGGGTGGCCGAAGGGCATGGCCATCCCCTCACCCATGCCGCCGTGCAGGTCACCGTGCCTGCCGTGCATGCCGGCATCCTGGGCGGCCCCAGGCCCACCCGGCATGGAAAGCGCCGGCAGCGAGAAGGCCGCTGCGGCCGCGACGGCGGCGAGGCGCGCCACGAAGGCCGGGCGCGGGGTGGGCGTGCGGAAGGCGGGGCTTGTGCTCATCAGGGGCTCCTGCGCCGGGGTGGCGCGTTGTCGATGGGGCCACTGTGCGCAGCCGGCATGTCGGCGCCGTGCGCGGCAGGTAAAGAATCGTTCGCGCGGCTCTCAGCGCGTCACGCCCGCCGGCTCGATGCGCAGCAGCCGCCGCTGCAGCGAAAACGCCGGATCGGCGCTGCGCAGGTCCAGCCGCAGCAGCAGGCCGCTGGCGCGGTCGATGACGATGGCGCCCTCCAGCCGCGTGCTCGCGTCGCCGCGCTGCGCGTCGCCGAACAGCTCCACCACCGCGGCATCGAAGCGCCGGCCACCCACCATCTGCGGCCCGGTGGCCACGACCTGACCACGCAGCCGCGCGCGCAGAAGGGGATCACCGGCAAGCAGCAGGTCACCGGCCGTGATGCCGCCCAGTTCGAGCTCCGGCCGCAGCAGCCGCGGCCACAGCAGGGCCCCGACGGGCGCGGCCACCAGGTTGCCGGCGGGGTCGGTGCGCCAGGTTGCGCCCAGGGCATCCGACAACTCGGTGGCCTCGCGGCGCAATGCCGTCAGGGTCAGCACCGTCTCCACCGGCGGGCGCCGTGCATCGCGCCGGTCCTCGTAGACCAAGCGCTCGCCTTGGGCCACCGGCAGCACGGCGGCACGCGACACCGGCAGCTCGGGCCCGGCGGAGGGGCACTGCTTGCCGCGGGCCGCCACCTGCAGGGCCTCGTAGCGGCCCTTCAATCTTGCCAGCTCGGCGGCCTCTGCACCCACAGGGCGAGCCGCCAGCAGCGCGGGCCAGAACACGCTGACCCCCAGGCCCAGGGCCAGGATGTTGTTGCCGGCGCGCTCGTCCACCGTGTAGGCCATGTCGGTGGCGCGCAGTTGGACGCGGTCCTGCTCGTCGACGAGGCGTTCGCAGCTCCAGGCGATGAAGTCGGCCGGGTTCGCGGGTGCCGGCGCGATGTCGACCGAGCGCGAGGCGCATCCGGCCAGCCCCAGCGCCGCGGTCAGGGCGAGCGCGAGCGCCCGGCTGTCGCGATACCGGAGGGAGGACGCATGCATGGTGGCGCGCATTGTGCCGCCCCGTCATCGTGCCTCGCCCCGGGGTGGCCCTTACAGTGGGCGTCGCATGTGCACGCGCTACATCAGCCCCGAGGCCGGCGACATCGAGCGCCACTGGCAGCTTGGCGCTCGCACGCCCAGCCCCTGGTCGCGTGAGCTGTTTCCGCGCTACCGCGGCCCCTTCATCCGGCCGGCCCGGCACGCCGCCAGCCCGGAGCGCGAACTCGTCGTTGGCCAGTGGGCCCTGGTGCCGTGGTTCGCCACCACGGCCAGGCTGCCTTACCTGACGGTCAACGCCCGCTTCGAGGAGATCGCCCACAAGGCCAGCTACAAGCTGCCGTGGGCGCGCGGGCAGCGCTGCATCATTCCGGCCGAGAGCTTCTTCGAGCCCCACTGGGAGAGTGGACGCCACGTACCCTGGCGCTTTCGCCGCGCCGACGGCCTGCCCTGGGGCCTGGCCGGGCTGTGGAACACCTGGGTCGACAAGTCCAGCGGCGAAATTGTCGAGAGCTACACGATGCTGACCCTGAACGCCGACGCACACCCGCTGATGCGGCGCATGCACAAGCCCGATCCCCAGCGGCCGCCCGACCGGCAGGACAAGCGCAGCGTCGTGCCGATCGAGCCCGAGGATGTGGACACCTGGCTGTACGCGCCGCTGCCCGAGGCCGCGGCGCTGGTGCGGCTGGCACCCGAAGAGCGCTTCGACGCCAGACCCGCCGCCTGAACAAGGCGCGGGCGAGATCTCTGTCGCGTACGCGCCTACCGGCGCGGGCTGTCGGGCCGGCGGCGCGCCAGCGTGGCCTTCTCGAGGATGGCAAAGAGGCGATCGAGGCGATCCGCGAGACTTGCAAAGGACGGCAGCATGGCAGCGTTCCTGACGGCTAAAGGCCGCAAGATGCCAGAGCCCGTCGCGGCGCGCTGGCGCGCCACCGGTGGCCAAGTGCACCGGAGGGTTGTTGGGCCCGTGTCGAGCCTCTCGGGAGCGCGGGTGCGATTCATGCCTTCACAGGCGCTCAGGGCCCCGGGTGGTGCCAGTAGCGGCGCCGTTCGGAGCGCATGCAGGCCATCGACGGCCCCTCGGACGCCAGACGCCAGGCGCCGCAGCGGGCCGAGCTGACCACCGGCACGCCGGCCTCGGCGTAACGCGCCAGCACGGCCGGCGACGGATGGCCGAAGCGGCTGCGATGGGCGGCCTGCACGACGGCCACCTGGGGCGCCACGGCCGCGATGAAGTCCGCCGTCGACGACGTGCGGCTGCCATGGTGCGGCACCCACAGCACGGTGCTGGGCAGACGTGAGGCGGCCTCGCGCACGAGCGTGGCCTCCTGCGCCGCTTCGATGTCGCCGGTGAGCAGCACGCTCACGCCACCGCCCTGCACCCGGAGCACACAGCTCAGTGTGTTGGCGCGCGTGGCCGGTGTGGCTGAGGCGAGCGCGGTGGCGCTCGGGTGCAGCACCTCGAACTCCACGCCGTCCCACTGCCAGCGCTGGCCGGCCTCGCACGGGGTGTGCGGCGCCAGGCCGCGCAAGGGGTGCCCTGCTTCGAGCGACGAGCGCAGCGCCCGCACTGGCAGCGTCCGGGCCAGCGAGGCCGCGCCGCCAGTGTGGTCGGTGTCGCGGTGGCTCAACACGAGCTCGTCGAGATGACGCTCTCCCAAGGCGCGCAGCAGCGGCACCAGCACACGTTCGCCCGCGTCGACGCCGGGCGTGCCCCAGGCCGGGCCGCTGTCGAACAGCAAGGTGTGCCTGGCGGTGCGCAGCAGCACGGCCGTGCCCTGGCCGATGTCGGCGCCCAGCAGCTCCAGATGGCCCGGCGCCGGCCGCGCCACCGGCGGCGCCAGCAAAGGCAGCATGAGCGGCAAGGCCAGCACGCGCAGCCGCCAGGGCCAGGGCAACACCGCCACCACGGCACCCAAGAGCCCGGCGGCCACGGCCCACGGCGGTGCAGCGGCGGCGTGCCAGACGGCCCAGGGCGACGCGGCCAGCAAGGCCAGCACGGCTTCGAGCAGCGACACCACGCCGGCCGCCAGCGCCCAGAGGGGCGGCAGCAGGACCCCCAGCAGCGCCAGCGGGGTGATGAGCAGCGTGACCAAGGGGATGGCCATCAGGTTGGCGGCAAAGCCCACCACCGAGATCTGCTGAAAGAAGATCAGCGACAAGGGCGCCAGGCCGACGGTGGCCACGGCCTGCTGCTGCAGCGCGGCACGCAGCCAGGGCCAGCGCTGCCGCAGCCCGCCTTGTTCGATGGGGCGGACCGGCCCGCTGGCGGCGAGCAGGCCCACGGCCACGAAGCTCAGCCAGAAGCCGGGCTGCATCAGCGCCCAGGGGTCGCGCAGCACCACCACGAAGCCGGCCGCGCCCAGCACCGCCGGCAGCGGCCAGCGGCGGCCGGCCTGGCGCAGCAGCACCACGACGGCGATCATCGCCACCGTGCGCTGCGCCGGTACGCCCCAGCCCGCCAGCAGCGCGTAGGCGACGGCCAGCACCAGCCCGGCCCAGCGGCCGGCCACGGGGGCAGGCAGCCGGCGCGGCGCCCGTGGGTGCTGGCGCCACAGCGCGGACACCACGGCTGCGGCCAGCCACGCGAACATCGTCACGTGCAGGCCTGAAATGCTCATCAGGTGGGCCACACCGGTGTCGCGGAACAAGGCCCAGTCGGCGCGATCGATTGCCGCCTGATCGCCCACCGCCAGCGCCGCCAGCACACCCGCCGCACCGGCATCGGAGACACGCGCCGCGATGGCGTCGCGCACCGCCTGGCGCAGCCGCTGCACGGGGTGCGCCGCAGCGGCATCCAGCAGGACGGGGGGCGCCGCGCCGCGCGTGTCGCGCACACTGCCGGTGGCCCGCAGATCCTGCTCGAACATCCACAACTCGAGATCGAAACCGTGCGGGTTCATCGCGCCGTGGGGCTGCGCCAGGCGCGCCGTGAACTCCCAGCGCTGGCCGGCGCGCACCGGGCGCGGCGGGCCCGCCAGCATGGCGTCGGCCTCGATGCCGCGCCACCAGCCCAGGGAAACCCGGCGCGGCACGCGCACCGGCTGCCCGCGGTGCCACGCCGCCTCGACCACGAACTCGAACCGCACGCCCTGCAGTCGCTCGCGGGGCAACTCGGCCACCGTGCCGCGCAGCAGCAGGTCCTGGCCCTCCAGCGCCGGGGGCAGTGCGTCGGCCAAGCGCAGCCCTGCGCGGTGGTGCGTGGAGACGAAACCCAGCAAGGCACAGCCCAGGACCAGCGCGACAGCCCTGAACGCGCGCCGCCGCCGGGCCAGTCCCAGACCCGCCAGGCCCAGACCCAACGCGCCCAGCGTTGCCACCACCCAGCCGGGCCACAAAGCCGCCAACTGCAACTGCCCGGCACAGCCCGCCACCCAGGCCAGCGCCGCGGCAGCCGCCACCGCCATGCACCGTGCGGCGGATGGCATCGGCGCGGCAGGCACGGCTTGGGCGGCGGGGTGGGCCATGCAGGGCCAGTGTAGGATTTGCCCGCCCCGGCGCTGCCCCTCTTGCGAGGGCCGCACGGGAGCCCTCCAGCGCGCGACAGCCCGGCCCCGCCCGCGTCCAACCAAGGAAGGATTGCCATGACTCCCCAGCAGCGCCTGCAAGCGCTCGGCCTCGTGCTGCCGCCCGTGGCGGTGCCGGCCGCGGCCTACGTGCCCTTCGTGCAGACCGGCTCGCTGGTGTTCGTCTCCGGCCACATCGCCAAGCGCGATGGCAAGCCTTGGGTGGGCCAGCTGGGCCTGACGATGGACACGGCCGAAGGCCAGGCCGCCGCACGCGCCGTGGCGGTGGACCTCTTGGGCACGCTCAGCGCCGCTGTCGGCGGGGACCTCGGCCGAGTCAAGCGCATCGTCAAGGTGCTGAGCCTGGTCAACAGCACGTCGACCTTCACCGATCACCACCTCGTCACCAATGGTTGCAGCGAGCTGCTGCGCGAGATCTTCGGCCTCGAGATCGGCGCCCACGCGCGCAGCGCCTTCGGCGTCGCGCAGCTGCCCATGGGTGCCTGCGTCGAGATCGAGCTGATCGCCGAGCTGGGATGAGCACGTTCTCCCTGGGCCTGGCCTCGCGTGGCGCCGGGCTGCCGCGCACACTGCTGTGGGTGGTGATGGTGGTTCTGCCGCTGGCCGCGGTGGGGGCGGCGCTCGTGTCTCAGCACGTGTTCGACATGCAGCCTTGCGCGTGGTGCGTGCTCCAGCGGGTGGTGTTCCTGGCGATCGCGCTGGTGTCGCTGCCGGCGCTGGCGGTGCCGGGTTCCTGGCTGCGGCGGCCCCTGGCCGCCGCCGCGCTGCTTCTGGCCACCGCCGGCATGGCGGCAGCGCTGTGGCAGCACTTCGTGGCCGCGGCCAGCACGAGCTGCAACCTGACGCTGGCCGACCGCATCGTCGGCGGCCTGGGCCTGGATGGCCTGTGGCCTGCGGTGTTCGCGGCCTACGCCAGCTGCGCCGATGCCGCTGTCAAGCTCGTCGGGCTGCCCTACGAGCTCTACAGCCTGTTGCTGTTCGCGCTGCTGGCGGTGCTGGCCCTGCGGCTCGTCCGGCGTCCGCGCTGAGCCCGGCCTTGCGCGGCCCGGGGCGGCGCCCGGTACCCGCGGCCGGGCAGGCGTTCACGCCGCGGTCACACGCATCGGCCGCTTGAACCCTTCGACCTTGTGGCCCTTGCGGGCGCGCTTGCCCGCATGGCCGGTCAAGGCGGCGCCGCGCAGCAGTTCGTCCTTGGGCTTGTCGCCGCGGCCCAGGCCCTGCACGCGCAGCGCGTCGGCGCAGGTGGCCACGCTCACCAGCGGCGCCTGGTCGTCCACGTCCATCAGCGTCAGACCCTTGCCCCCCTTGGGCTGCAGCTTCAGCTCGTCGAGCGCGAACACCAGGAGGCGGCCGTCGAGCGCCAGGCCCGCCACCCGGGTGTGGCCCACGGCCACCACGGCCGGGGGGAGTGGCTTGTGGGCAGCCTCCAGCGAGAGGAAGGCCTTGCCGCCGCGGTTGCGGCCGACCAGGTCGGCCGCCTTGGCCACCAGTCCGAAGCCGCCGGTGCTGGCCAGCAGCAGCGGGGTCTCTGGGCCACCGGCGAAGTAGTGCGCCACCTGGGTGCCGGCTTCCAGATCGATGAGCGTGGTGATCGGCACACCGTCGCCCCGCCCGCCCGGCAAGACGCTCGCCGGCACTCTGTAGACACGCCCATTGCTGCCGAACACCAGCAGCGCATCGACGCTGCGGCATGGGAAACAGCCGTAAAGCGCATCCCCCGGCTTGAAGGCCAGCGCCGCGGGGTCGAGCTCGTGTCCCTTGAGCGCGCGCACCCAGCCCTTGAGGCTGACGACCACGCTCACCGGCTCGTCGAGCACCTTGATCTCGGCCACGGCCCTCTTCTCGGAGCGCACGAGCGTGCGGCGCTCGTCGCCGTGGAGCTTGGCGTCGGCCTCGATCTCGCGCACCACGGTGCGCTTGAGCGTGGCCGGGCTGGCGAGGATCTCCTCGAGCCTGGCCTGCTGCTCGCGCAGCTCCTTCAACTCCTGCTCGATCTTGATGGCCTCCAGGCGCGCCAGCTGGCGCAAACGAAGCTCCAGGATGTCTTCCGCCTGGCGATCGCTGAGCCTGAAGCGCGCCACCAGCGCCGGCTTGGGCTCGTCGGCATTGCGGATGATGCGGATGACCTCGTCGATGTTCAGCAGCACGAGCTGCCGGCCCTCGAGCACGTGGATGCGGTCCAGCACCTTCTGCAGCCGGTGGCGGGTGCGCCGCTCCACCGTGGCCAGGCGGAACGCGATCCACTCCGCGAGCACCTGGCGCAGGCTCTTCTGCATCGGCCGGCCGTCGCCGCCCACCATGGTCAGGTTCAGCGGCGCGCTGGTCTCCAGGCTGGTGTGGGCCAGCAGCGTGGTGATGAGCTCCGGCTGCTCCACCGTCCGGCTCTTGGGCTCGAACACCAGGCGCACGGGCGCGTCCTTGCTGCTTTCGTCGCGCACGGCGTCCAGCACCGCGAGCACCGCGGCCTTCAGCTGCACCTGCTCCTGCAGCAAGGCCTTCTTGCCGGCCTTGAGCTTGGGGTTGGTGAGCTCCTCGATCTCCTCGAGCACCCGCTGCGCGCTGGTGCCCGGCGGCAGCTCGGTGACGACGAGCTGCCACTGGCCGCGGGCGAGCTCCTCGATGACCCAGCGCGCGCGCACCTTCAGGCTGCCGCGGCCTGAGCTGTAGGCCTCGCGGATGTCGGCCTCGGAACTGATGATCTGGCCGCCGCCGGGGTAGTCGGGCGCCGGCAGCAGCGCGAACAGCTCGGCGTCGCTGAGCCTGTCGTTCTTCAGCAGCGCCACGGCGGCCGCGGCCACCTCGCGCAGGTTGTGGCTCGGCACCTCGGTGGCCAGACCGACGGCGATGCCGCTGGCGCCGTTGAGCAGCACGAAGGGCAGCCGCGCCGGCAGCTGGCGCGGCTCCTGCTCGCTGCCGTCGTAGTTGGGCTGGAAGTCGACCGTCCCCTCGTCGATCTCGTCGAGCAGCAGCCGCGCGATCGGCGAAAGCCGCGCTTCGGTGTAGCGCATGGCCGCGGCGCCGTCGCCGTCGCGGCTGCCGAAGTTGCCCTGGCCGTCGACCAGCGGATAGCGCTGGCTGAATCCCTGCGCCATGCGCACCATGGCATCGTAGGCCGCGGTGTCGCCGTGCGGGTGGTACTTGCCGAGCACGTCACCCACCACACGGGCGCTCTTCACCGGCTTGGCCGCGCCGCTGGCACCGGGCGCCAGGCCCATGCGCAGCATCGAGTACAGGATGCGCCGCTGCACCGGCTTGTTGCCGTCGCACACATCGGGCAACGCGCGGCCCTTCACCACCGAGAGGGCGTACTCCAGGTAAGCGCGCTGGGCGTAGTCGGCCAGCGGCAGGTGGTCGGTGGGCTCGGGGGGTGTCGTGGGCGGCAGGTCGAAGAGATCGGGCATGGGGTCGGCGGCAGGGCCGCGGGCTCGGGGCCCTGGGCCGGGCAGCGGTCAGGGCGACACTGGCGATTGTCCCAAACCCGGCTGCAGCAGCAGCCTCAGCAGCGGGTGCGGGAAGCGCCGGGCCGCGGTGATGGCGTAGAAGCGCTCGTGGATCTGCGCGATCGAGCAGCGCTCGACCAGGGTGCGCGCGGCGAGTTCGTCCTGCACCACCACCGGCGGCACCAAGGCCAGCGCCCCGGTTTCGCGGGCCAGCAGGCGCAACATGGCCATGTCGTCCACCTCGGCCAGCACACGCGGGCGCACGCCGGCATCGGCCAGCAGCGCGTCGAAGGCGCCGCGCACGGCGCTGTCGCCACCGGGCAGCAGCAGCGGCTGCTCGTGCAGGCCCTGCGGAAACAACAACGGCGCCAGGCGACGCCCACGCGGCGGGGCCGACACGATGGCCAAGGGCTGCTGCGCGATGCGCGTGCTGCGCCAGCCTTGGGCGGCGTCGCGGGGCACCGCCTCGTTGGCCAGCACCACGTCGAGCTGGTGCGAGCCCAGGTGCAACAACAGCTCGCGCAGACGGCCGCTCTCCAGGCGGATCTGCACGTCGTCGCGCAGCAGCAGCGGCTTGAGCAACAACAGCTGGAAGTTGCGCGACAGCGTGGCCACAGAGCCGATGCGCAGCACGCTCACTCGGCCTTGCGGCCGGCCCTTCAAGGTGGCGAGCAGCTCCTCGCCCGCGGCGTGGATGGTGTCGGCATGCTCCAGTGCCAGGCGCCCGGCCTCGGTGAGCACGAGACGGCGCCCGCGGCGCTCGAAGAGCGCATGGCCCAGGCGGTCTTCGAGCTGCCGCAGCTGCACCGACAGCGCCGACGGCGACACATGCAGCCGCTCGGCCGCGCGGGCCAGACCCTGCTCGTGCGCAATGGCGCGGAAGTAGCGCAGGTGGTGGTAGTTGAGCTCGGCCATGGCGCGCCGCTGGTTCGCTTTTGGTCAACGAATGATGCCATTCCTTGAACTGGACGCGAACTCGCCGACTTCGAAGAATCGCCCACCATGCCCAGCCTCGACCTGTTGCTGACCAACCTGCTCCAGCCCATCGTGCTGGCTTTCCTCCTGGGCGCGATCGCCGGCTTTGTGAAGAGCGAGCTCGAGCTGCCCGAGGCCGTGATCAAGCTGCTGTCGATCGTCCTGCTGTTCTCACTGGGCCTGAGCGGTGGGCGCGAGCTGGTCCGGGCCGACATCGGCGAGGTGTTGCCGCTGCTGGGCATCACCCTGATCATGACCTTTGCCATCCCCACGCTGGCCTACCACGTGGCTCGCCGGGCCGGTGGCCTGGACATCAGCAACGCGGCGGCACTCGCAGCGCATTACGGCTCGGTGTCGACCGCGACCTTCTTCGCCTCCATGAGCTTTGCTGCGGCGATGGGCACACCGGCCGAAGGCACGATGGCCGCGATGGTGGCACTGATGGAGTTCGGCGTCGTGTACGCACTCGTGCTGGCGCGGCTGGCCCTGGGCCGCCAGGGCGCCCGGGGCGGAGGCGGTGGCGCGCGCGGGGCCGAGCTCGTGCTCAGCGTCATCCGTGGCCGCGGCATCCTGCTGTTGGTGGGCGGCATGGCCATCGGCGCGCTGGCCACCGATCCGCAGTGGGCGCAAATCAGCCCGTTCTACGAGGATCTCTTTCGCGGCCTGCTGATGCTGTTCCTGCTCGAAATGGGCATCACCGCAGCGCGGCAGATCGGGGCCTTCCGCCAGGTGGGTCTGTTCATGGCCGGCTTCGGCATGCTCATGCCGGTGCTGCACGGCGTGGTGGGCGTGACCTTGGCCCACGCCGTGGGCCTGGGCACGGGCGGGGCCTTCGTGTTCGGCGCCATCTGCGCCAGTGCCAGCTTCATCGATGCGCCGGCCGCCTGCCGCGCCAGCCTGCCCAAGGCCAGCCCGGGCATCTATCTCACGGCCTCGCTGGGCGTGACCCTGCCGTTCAACCTCATGGTGGGCATCCCGCTGTACTACGGCTACGCGCGCTGGCTGAACGGGGCCTGAGACTCAGACATCGACGTCGACCGCGTCGCCGTGCAACTCCATCAGCTCGCGGCGTGCTGCGGCCTCGCCCTTGCCCATCAGCTTGCCCAGGATCACGGCCGTGGCCTCAAAGCCGCCGCCCAGCCAGCTCACCGGCAACAGGCGCCGCGTCTCGGGGTTGAGCGTCGTCTCCCACAGCTGCTCGGCGTTCATCTCGCCCAGGCCCTTGAAGCGGCTGATGCTCCACGACCCGTCGCGCGCGCCTTCCTTGCGCAGCTTGTCGAGCGTGGCCACGAGCTCGCCTTCGTCGAGCGCGTAGAACTTGGCCGCCGGCCGCTTGCCGCGTGCCGGTGCGTCGATGCGGTACAGCGGCGGGCGGGCGATGTAGACGTGCCCCCGCTCGACGAGCTTCGGGAAGTGGCGGAAGAACAGCGTCAGCAGCAGCACCTGGATGTGCGAGCCGTCGACGTCCGCGTCGGAGAGGATGCAGACCTTGCCGTAACGCAGGCCCGAGAGGTCGGGTTCGTCGGCAGGGCCGTGCGGATCGACGCCCATGGCCACGGCGATGTCGTGGATCTCGGTGTTGGCGAAGAGCCGGTCGCGCTCCACCTCCCAGGTGTTGAGCACCTTCCCACGCAGCGGCAGCACGGCCTGGGTTTCCTTGTCGCGGCCCATCTTGGCGCTGCCGCCGGCAGAGTCGCCCTCGACCAGGAAGACCTCGTTGTGCAGCAGGTCGCGACTTTCGCAGTCGGTCAGCTTGCCGGGCAGCACGGCCACGCCGGAGCCGCGCCGCTTCTCCACCTTCTGCGCCGCGCGCTGGCGCGTCTGGGCCTGCCGGATGACGAGCTCGGCCAGTTTCCGGCCCCACTCGACATGCTGGTTGAGCCACAGCTCGAGCGCCGGCTTGACGTAGGCGCTGACCAGGCGCAGCGCGTCGCGCGAGTTCAGCCGCTCCTTGATCTGGCCCTGGAACTGCGGGTCCAGCACCTTGGTGCTGAGCACGAAGCTGGCGCGGGCAAAGACGTCATCCGGCATCAGCTTCACGCCCTTGGGGCACAGCGCGTGCAGCTCGATGAAACCCTTGACGGCGCCGAAGAGCCCGTCCTTCAGGCCGCTTTCGTGTGTGCCGCCGGCCACCGTGGGAATGAGGTTGACGTAGCTCTCGCGCAAGGTCGCGCCTTCGTCGGTGAAGGCCACGCACCAAGTGGCGCCCTCGCCCTCGGCGAAGCTCTCGGTCTCGCTGGCGCTGGCGTGCTGCTCGCCCTCGAACAAGGGGATCAGCGGGTCGGCCGCCAAGTGCTGCAGGAGGTAGTCGCGCAGGCCCTTGTCGTACTTCCAGGTCGTGGTCTCGCCCGTTTTCTCAACCTGGAGCGTCACCACCACACCCGGCATCAACACGGCCTTGCTGCGCAGCAGGTGCACCAGTTCGTGGCGCGGCAGCTCGGGGCTTTCGAAGTAGCTCGCGTCGGGCCAGACGCGCACGCGCGTGCCGTGTTTCCTGTCACCGGTCTCCTTGCCGATCACGGCCTTGCGCACCGTGAGCGCCTCGGCCACGTCACCACCGGCAAAGGCCAGCTGGGCCACCTGGCCGTCGCGCCACACCGTCACCTCCAGGCGGCGGGCCAGGGCGTTGGTCACGCTCACACCCACGCCGTGCAGGCCGCCGCTGAAGCTGTAGGCCCCGCCCGCGCCCTTGTCGAACTTGCCGCCCGCGTGCAGCCGCGTGTAGACGATCTCGATCACCGGCACGCCTTCTTCCGGGTGCAGGCCGAAGGGGATGCCGCGGCCGTCGTCCTCGACGCTGACGCTGCCGTCGGTATGCAGCACCACGCCGATGCGCGTGCCGAAGCCAGCCAGCGCCTCGTCGGCGGCGTTGTCGATGACCTCCTGCACGATGTGCAGCGGGTTGTCGGTGCGCGTGTACATGCCCGGCCGCTGCTTCACGGGCTCCAGGCCCTTGAGCACGCGGATCGAGGCTTCGGCGTAGGTGTTGCTGGGCTTGACGCTGGGCATGCGGGGCATTCAGGGCAATCCAGGGGCGGCTGCCGGGCCGGGCGCAACCGGCCCCGGAGAGCTCAATGCGCCAGGATCTTGGAGAGGAAGTCCTTCGCCCTCGGGCTGCGCGCGTCGGGGTTGTCGAAGAAGTCTTCCTTCTTGCAGTCCTCGACGATCTTGCCGGCGTCCATGAAGATGACGCGGTGGCTGACCTTGCGCGCAAAGCCCATCTCGTGCGTGACGACCATCATCGTCATGCCTTCCTTGGCCAGCAGCACCATCACGTCGAGCACCTCGCCCACCATCTCGGGGTCGAGCGCGCTGGTGGGCTCGTCGAACAGCATCACGATCGGGTCCATGCTCAGCGCCCGCGCGATGGCCACGCGCTGCTGCTGGCCGCCCGAGAGCTGCCCCGGGAACTTGTCCTTGTGCGCCATCAGGCCCACGCGGTCGAGCATCTTCAGGCCGCGCGCGGTGGCGTCGCTCTGGTTGCGGCCCAGAACCTTGATCTGCGCCAACGTGAGGTTTTCCGTCACGCTCAGGTGCGGGAACAGCTCGAAGTGCTGGAACACCATGCCGACGCGGCTGCGCAGCTTGGGCAGGTCAGTCTTGGGGTCGGAGATGCTGATGCCGTCGACCGAGATGTCGCCCTTCTGGAAGGGCTCCAGTGCGTTCACGGTCTTGATCAGCGTGCTCTTGCCCGAACCCGACGGGCCACAGACCACCACGACCTCACCCTTGCGGATGGTGGTGGTGCAGTCAGTCAGCACCTGGAAGCTGCCGTACCACTTGCTGACGTTCTTGATCTCGATCATGGGGCCTCGGAGGCAAGCCGCTCGCCCTGAGCTTGTCGAAGGGCTTCGACAGGCTCAGCCCGAACGGAGGGTGTCAACGGATGATGGCGATGCGGTTCTGCAGTCGCTTCACCAGCAGGCTCAGCGAGAAGCAGATGATGAAGTACACAACGGCCGCGACGAGGGTGGTCTCAACAGGGCGGTTGAAGTTCTTGCCGGCGATCTCGAAGCCCTTGAGCATGTCGTAGGCGCCGATGGCGTAGACCAGGCTGGTGTCCTGGAACAGGATGATGGTCTGCGTCAGCAGCACCGGCAGCATGTTCCGGAAGGCCTGCGGCAGCACGATCAGCTGCATGGTCTGCGAGTAGTTCATGCCCACCGCATAGCCGGCGTGCACCTGGCCTTTGGGCACGCTCTGGATGCCGGCGCGCATGATCTCCGAGTAGTACGCCGCCTCGAAGAGGGTGAAGGTGATCACGGCGCTCAACTCGGCGCCCATCGGCTTGCCGGTCATCAGCGGGATCAGCAGGAAGAACCACAGGATCACCATCACCAGCGGAATGCTGCGCATGGTGTTGACGTAGGCCGCCGCCGGGATCGCCAGCCAGGGTTTGCCCGACAGCCGCATCAGCGCGAGCAGCGTGCCCAGCACGATGCCGCCGATCATGGCGATGATCGTGAGCTGGAACGAGAAGATCAGCCCCTTCAGCACGAAGCTGGAGATGACCCCCCAGGACAGGAATGTGAAGTCCAGGTTCATGGCCGGGCCCTCACTTCGAACCGATCATGCCGGGCACCCGGACACGATTCTCGACCACCAGCATGAGGCGATTGATGGTGAAGGCGCTGATGAAGTACAGGCCCGTCACCGCCAGGTACATCTCGATGTTGCGCGAGGTCTCCTCGCCGGCCTGCAGCGCGAACATCGTCAGCTCCGCAATGCTCACCGCAAAGGCCACCGACGAGTTCTTGATGATGTTCATGCTCTCGCTCGTGAGCGGCGGGATGACGATGCGAAACGCCATCGGCAGCAGCACGTAGCGGTAGGTCTGGGGCAGCGTGAGGCCCATGGCCAGGCCGGCGTAGCGCTGGCCCTTGGGCAGGCTCTGGATGCCGGCGCGCACCTGCTCGGAGATGCGCGCGCTGGTGAAGAACCCCAAGGCGAAGACGACGAGGATGAAGCTCGGGAACGCCTGCAGCGGCTTGAAGATCGCCGGCAGCACGTGGTACCACAGGAAGATCTGCACCAGCAGCGGGATGTTGCGGAACAGCTCCGTCCACGCCGTGCCGATGAACACCAGCCGCTTGTCGGGCGCCGTGCGCAGGATGCCCATCAGCGAGCCCACGGCCAGCGCCACCACCAGGGCCAGTACCGCCACGCTCAGCGTCCAGCCCCAGGCGGAGATGATCCAGTCGAGGTAGGTGATGTCTCCGCCCTTGCCGAAGCAACCGGCGATCTGCTCACCCGTCACGGTCTCCTTGCAGAAGACCTGCCAATCCCAGCTCGCCACGCGGCGCTCTCCTCCTGCCGGCGCCGGCCCGTGGCTGGCGCCGCCTGCAAAAAGGGGCCTGCCGTGAACGGCCAGGCCCCCCGGGGCCCGCGGCGCTCAGGCCGCGGGGCCGACGCTCACTTCTTGAGGTAGTCCTCGAGCGGCTTGTCGTTCGGGTTGGCCCAGGCCGACTTCGTGGCCTCGCTCACCGGCAGGCCGACGCGGGTGTTGGTCGGCGGGATGGGCTGGGTGAACCACTTGTCGTAGAGCTTGCCGATCTCGCCGCTCTTCATCATGGCCTTGATGCTGTCGTCGACGGCCTTCTTGAAGGGCGCGTCGTCCTTGCGGATCATGATGGCGATCGGCTCGACCGACAGCACCTCGCCGACGATGCGGAAGTCGGCCGGGTTCTTGGCCTTGGCGATGTTGCCGGCGAGGATCTGGCCGTCCATCACGAAGGCGTCGGCACGGCCGGTTTCCAGCAGCAGGAAGCTATCGGCGTGGTCCTTGCCGAAGACCTCGTTGAAGTTCACGTTGGCACCACGCTCGTGCTTGCGCAGGTGCTGCACCGAGGTGGTGCCGGTGGTGGTGGCGACGTTCTTGCCAGCCAGCTGCGCGATGCTGGTGATGCCCGAGTTGGCCTTCACGGCGATGCGCACTTCCTCGACGTACGTGGTGACGGCGAATGCCACGTCCTTCTGGCGGGTGGCGTTGTTGGTGGTGCTGCCGCACTCGATGTCGACGGTGCCGTTCTGCACCAGCGGGATGCGGTTCTGCGACGTGACCGGCACGTACTTGACGTCGACCTTGGCCAGGCCGAGCTGCTTCTGCACATCGGCCAGCACGCGCGAGCAGACCTCGACGTGGAAGCCGGCGAACTTGCCGTCGCCCAGCGTGTAGGACAGCGCGCCCGAGGACTCGCGCACGCCCATGGACGCCGCGCCGGATTGCTTGATCTTGGCCAGCGTGTCGGCCTGGGCGGCACCGGCGGCCAGCAGCGCGAGCGCGGCAGCGGTGATGAGGGTCTTCGTCATGGAGGCTCCTGGAAAGATCAGCGGCGGAACGGGTGAAGCAGCCATTCTAGGAATGAGGCCCGCCCACCCGCCCGGGTGGAAGCCCGTGCATGCACGGGGCGTGCCACCGTCTGGCGGCACGGCGGCGGACTGTAGCGGCACCCAAGACCCTGCTGCCAATGCCGATGCGCATGCGCCGCATGCGGCCGCGGCATGTGCGCTCAGGGTTGTCCCTGAGTTTCGAGGTAATCCCACAGGGCCTGCACAGCCGGCTTGCGGTGGCGCGCCGCCTCGGGGCGCTCGCGGTAGATGCGCACCTCCATCGTCAGCGACAGCAGCGGGTCGGCCGAGGCCGCCACGAGCCGCCGCGCCTTGAGCTCCTTGCGCACCGAGCTGTGCGGCAGGAAGGCCAGGCCGTGGCCCTCGAGCGCCATCGCCTTCAGGCCCTCGGCCATGTCTGTTTCGTAGATGGGTTCCAGCGCCAGCGGCTCGCCGGCCTGCTTGCGGATGGCGTCCACCAGCCCTGCCATGTAGGCCCCGGGGGCGTAGCTGAGAAAGGGCACGCGCTGGCCCGCCGAACCCGGCAGCGTGAACATCGGCCGCCCGTCGGCGCCCGCCTTGGCGTAGGGCGCGAGCGTCTCGCTCGACAGCGCCAGCATCTCGTAGCGGTCGTCGCTCAGGCGCAGCGGCTGGCTCGGGTGGTGGTAGGCGATCAACAGGTCGCAGCCGCCCTCGGTGAGGCGCAGCGCCGCGTCGTGCACGTTCAGCGCCGTCAGGCGCGTCTTGACGCCGCCGAAGTTCTGCCGCAAGTCCATCAGCCAGTGCGGGAAGAACGTGAACGCCAG